>CAZIZE010000063.1:0-96536 GCA_964543655.1 uncultured bacterium | reverse complement strand
TATTGATGAAATACATAGAATGAATAGAACTGTGGAAGAAATTTTATATCCTGCTATGGAAGATTTTAAAATAGATATAATAATTGGCCAGGGTCCAACAGCTAAAAGTGTTAAGCTAAATTTAAATAGGTTTACTCTTATTGGTGCTACCACAAGAGTAGGTTTACTTACATCACCTTTAAGAGACAGATTTGGTTACATTGGCAGATTAGAATATTACTCATCAGATGAGTTAAAAACAATTGTAAAACGTTCTGCAAAAATTTTAAAAGTTGAAATAGATGAAGATGGAGCTTTTGAAATAGCAAGAAGGTCAAGGGGAACTCCACGTATAGCAAACAAACTTTTAAGAAGAGTGAGAGACTTTGCTGAAGTTCATGGTAGCGGCAAAATAGATAAAAAGATAGCTGATTTTGCTCTTAACAATCTTGATATTGATGAAATGGGTCTTGACCTTATGGACAGGAAATTTATATTGTCAATTATTGAAAAATTTGATGGAGGACCTGTTGGAATTGATACAATTTCCACCTATCTTGACGAGGAAAAAGATACAATAGAAGATGTATATGAACCATATCTTATTCAACTTGGTTTTTTGAAAAGAACTAACAGAGGCAGGGTTGTTACAAATCTCGCGCTTGAATATTTTGGTAAAAATTATAAAAAAGGATTATTTGAATAAACAGGAGGGTTAATGAGTTATATAGCAGACACTTATAAAAGATTTAATTTAAAATTTGTAAAAGGTGAAGGATGTTATCTATTTACTGAAAAAAATGAAAAATACCTCGATCTTGTTGGAGGTATTGCTGTTTGTGCACTTGGACATGCACATCATGAATTTAACCTTATGTTAAAAAATCAAATAGATAGAATATTGCATGTTTCAAACCTTTACCACATACCACCGCAGGAAACCCTTGCTGAAAAAATCTGTAAAATATCTTTTGCAGAAAAAGTTTTTTTCTGCAACAGTGGTGCAGAAGCAAATGAAGCAGCAATAAAGCTCGTAAAGAAACATGGCTTTACTATAAGTCCGTTAAAACAGAAAATTCTTAGCTGCACCAACTCATTTCATGGTAGGACAACAGGAGCCCTTTCTATAACTGGCCAGGAAAAATATAGAAAAGATTTTGGCTCTTTGTTGCCTGATGTTGATTTTGTAGAATTTAATAATATTGATTCTTTAAATGAAAAGTTTGATAAGAATGTTGCTGGAATTTTTGTTGAAATAATACAGGGTGAAGGTGGCATCAATGTAATTGATGCAAATTTTCTAAAAGAAATTAGAAAATTATGCAATTCTTTTAATGCAATCCTTGTTTATGACGAAGTACAAACTGGTATTGGCAGAACTGGTAAATTTTTTGCCTATGAGCATTTTAAAATTGAGCCAGATATTATGAGTCTCGCAAAAGCACTTGGTGGCGGAGTGCCAATTGGAGCACTTGCAGGTAAAAAGAAATTTATGGAAATTTTATCACCTGGCTCTCATGCTTCTACATTTGGTGGTAATTATCTTGCATCTGCTGCTGGATGTGCTGTAATCAACATAATTGAAAAACATAATATTTTAGATAATGTAAATAAAGCAGGTGAATATTTTTTACAAAATTTAAAAGCTCTATCTGAAAAATATTCATTTGTAAAAAAAGTAAAAGGTATGGGGCTGCTAATTGGCCTTGAAATAGATTTTCCTGTTTCTGAAATTATTAACAAATTAATTGAAAATAAAGTCTTAACTGTTGCTGCAGGAGAAAAAGTTTTAAGATTTGTACCACCTTTAATTATAACAAATGAGGAAATAGATTTTGCAATAAAAAAACTGGAGACAATATTCAAAACTTTCTAACTTTCTGGAGGATTAGATGGTTAAACATTTTTTATCAATAGAAGATTTTTCAACTGAAGAGATAACTCATATTTTTAAAAGAGCTCAATTTTTGAAAAAAAATAAGTTTCAAAAATCCCTGGAAAATAAAACTTTGGCACTAATTTTTGAAAAAGCATCTACAAGAACAAGAGTTTCTTTTGAAGTAGGCATAAGTCAGCTTGGAGGAAACTCTATTTTTATTTCTCCAAAAGATAGTCAAATAGGTAGAGGTGAAGAGATTAAAGATACAGCAAGAGTACTTTCAAGATATGTTGACCTTGTTGCTATAAGAACATTTGAGCAGAAAAAGTTAGAAGAATTTGCAAATTTTTCTAATATTCCAGTTATTAATGCATTAACTGACCTCAGGCATCCATGCCAGATTCTCACTGATATTTTTACTATAATTGAATTTACTGGTGATATTTATGGCAAAACCATTGCATTTATTGGTGATGGCAATAATATGATGAACTCATGGATAACAGCTCTTTTAAAATTAAACTTTTGTCTTATCTGCGCTTTTCCTGAAAATTTTGAACCAGATAAAGAAATTGTGGAAAAAGTAAAAAAATATGGAGTTGGAGAATTAATATTAACAAATAATCCAGAAGAAGCAGTTAAAGATGCTGATGTGATTAATACAGATGTATGGGCAAGTATGGGCCAGGAAGAAGAGCATGCAAAACGGATTAAAATATTTAACAAATACCAGATTAATTCCAGATTATTAAAAAAAAGCAATAAAAATCCATTTATACTTCACTGCTTACCTGCTCATAAAGGAGAGGAAATAACAGAAGAATTATTTGAAAAAAATGCTGACTATATATTTACACAAGCTGAAAATAGATTGCACGTTCAAAAAGCAATAATGGAACAAATAGTTAGAAATTAACTATTTTAAAACCTTTGTACCTCTAACTAATTTTTAAGTTTTTGGAATTTGCAAAATCCAACAGTAATTTTTTTTACAAGTGTTCTTATAAGCTTTTTAATTTAAAATAACATCTATAATTTTAAAAACTTTGAACTGATAACTGATAACTGTTAACTATTTAAGGGCGTTAGCCCGAAAAATCTCTTGCTTAACTGTATTAAATCTTTTATAAAAGCATTATACTTAAGCCCTTTAATTTTGGTTTTGTATTTTTCAATTTTCTACTTAAAATCACATATGCAATATTCTTAAATTGTTGTTATTAAAGTATCTTTCAACGTTGAACCGTGAATTTGTATTACTAAATCCTAATCCCTAAATCCCAAATCCTATTTAAACTTTAAACTTTGAACTGATAACTGTTAACTATCATCTGGGCTCTATCCTGAAAAATCTTCGATTATATGTTAGGTTTCTATTATTTTAAAGAATCTGCAATAACCTTTTTCAATGAATCAACAGTAAAAGGCTTCTTTAAAACATTGATGAAACCATACTTCCTGTAATTTGTCATAACAGGATCATTAGAATAACCACTGTAAACCACAGCTCTCACATTTTCATCAATCTCTCTTAATTTAACTATGCACTCTTTGCCACCCATACCACCAACAACAGTAAGATCAAGAAAAATCAAATCATACTTCTTATTTTTAAACATTTCTATTGCTTGTTCACCATTTTCTGCTATATCAACCTTGTGGCCTAACAATTCTATTAATTCCTTTAAAATTTCTTGTAAATCTTTATCATCATCCATAACTAAAACATTTAACCTGTTCATGTCTAAAATTTCTATGCTATTTTGGCTTTCAACACTTTCTCTTTCTGTATTTGTAAGGGTGGGAATAAAAATTTGAAATTCTGTAAACTTTCCTATTTCAGAAAAAACTTTAACTTTTCCATTATGGTTTTTAATTATAGAATAAACTATTGACAAACCTAAACCATTACCAGATTCTTTTGTTGTAAAGTATGGTTGCCAAATTTTATCTATAATCTCTTGAGGAATGCCTTTGCCATAATCTTTAATTGAAATTTTTACATAATCAAGATCATTTACAGCTTTGACTTCAATGCTTCCTTTACCTTCAAGGGCTTGCTTGGCATTTAACACAATATTTTGAATAACAAGGCTAATCTGGTCAGGATCAATTTTAACAGGTTGCAACTCCTCATCAAAATCATATTCCACAGTAATGCTACTACCTGAAAGAATAAAAGATACTGTATCTCTAATTAAATCTTTAAGATCAAAAAAGGCTTTTTTTACAGGAGCACCACCTTTTGAAAAGGTTAATAACTGGTGTGTTAAAAATTTTGCCCTTTCTATTGATTTTAATACTCTTGTTAAATTCTGTTTTACTTTATCATACTTACCATTTTTCATTAATAACTGGCTTATTTCTATTCCACCACTAATTGAAGTAAGAATATTATTAAAATCGTGAGCAATACCACCTGCAAGTAATCCTAATGATTCCAATTTTTCTTTTGTAACCAATTCCTTTTCAAGTTCTTTTATATAGCTAATATCAGTAACACTAAAAATTATTAAATTATCATTACCCAATTTTATATTTTTCCCTTTAACAAATACTGGGATAATTTCAGCTTCACTTGTTACAATCTCCCATTCAAACTCATCATAACCATAATTTTTTATATTGTTTAATTTTTCAAATCCCTGTTCAAGAGTAAATTTTTTACTGCTAAATTCATTAACATTTTTGGATAATACTTCCTTTTTATCCATTTTCAGCATTTTTGCAAAACTATCATTTATATCAATAAAATGCCCATCTTTATCAAAAATAAGAAAACCTTCAGGAATATTATTAATAAGAGCATTCAGCCTTTCTGTTAACTCTAAATTTTTTTTCTCCCTTGTTTTAATTTCATTGAGCATAAGATTAAGATTAGCAATAATTTCATCAAATTCTTTAAATCCTATTTTATTAAATTTAATATTGTATTCACCTTTGGTCACTTTTCTCAAATTATTGATTATCTCAGAAAGAGGTTTATTGAGAAACCTATTAAAAATAAAAATGATTATCAATAAAACCATCAATGAAAGCAGTAATGAAAAGAGAAAATTTACTATAAATAATTTTTCAAAATTCTTTTTTAAATAACTTTTTGATAAAAGGAATCTTACTTCTCCAATATATTTTTTCTCATAGAAAATTTTTTTATTAAGCTCTATTAAATTTTCATTATTGCAGAAAATATTTTTCTTTGATTTTTTAAATATAACAGTATTAAATTCATCTCTAATTATCAGCTCACACAAGAAAGGATTTGTGATTAAAATAGAGTTGGAAAGCCTTTTAAGGTTATCATAATCAAGCACCCATAGGTAGTTTTGATAAACAGGGTATGTATTCTCAACCATTTTATGAATATTTGATTCAAAAATTTTTATATTTTTTTTATAATCAAAATAGTAGTAAATAAATGTCCCTGCACCAAGAATAATTATAATTGTTAGAGAAATTAAAACAATAAAGGTATGCTTTAAACTTTTATTTTTCATAATTTAATCTTTTTATAGCATTATTTAATTTTATTATAATTTTGTCAGAAACCTTTTTTGAGCAGATAATATATCTTTTTTCCCCTTTACCTATTTCATTTATTCTAACAATAGTTAAAAACTTTTTAAATCTCCTATTTTTATTTAAAAATGTATAAATATTTTCTTCTGATACAAAAGTATAATCAATTCTACCCAATGCTACCAATTTTATAATATTATCAACAGAAGTAGTGAATCTTTTTAATTTTAAACTCTTTTTCATAGAATAAAAACTATTTTCAAGAACTTTTCCATAATTAAAACCAGAAATTAATCCTAATTTTAAATTAGACATTAGTAGCTTTTTCAAGGAGCAAAATCTATTTTTATAGTTCCATTTGTCAGAATTAACAACAGCTACTATTGGTTTACTTTCATAGATTGGTGAGGTGTATTTAAAAATTTTACTTCTCTTTTCCGTGTAATACCACCCAGGAGAGCATGCAGGAATATCTTTTTCTAAATATGCAAATATTCTTTTAACAGGTAAACTGTAAAATTTATATTTAATTTTTGCAAGGTTAAATATCTTTTCTGTTTTTTCAATAAGAATACCTTTTGCAATCCCATTTTCAGTAAAATAGTAAGGTGGCCTCTCAAAATAATAAATTTTTACAGTTGCTGCAAAAAAAATATTGCTGTAAAATATTGAGAAAAAAATAGATAAGTTAATAAAAAACTTCTTCATATAACAAATATAACTGAATATTATTCAAAAATCAAGTGACTCTTTTCACATAACTAATATTTACAGTAAAAATTATTCAAGAAATTTATTCAAAGGAAATTCAACTATTCCAGCAGCACCAAATTCTTTAAACTTTGGCAGTAATTCCCTTACTCTTGACTGTTTCAAAATCACAATAAGATCCACCCAGTTTTCATCTGAAAGAGTTGAAATTGTAGGCATTTTATCAGGAATAATTTTCAAAATTTTATCAAGGTTGGCTTTAGGAACATTCATCATAAGTCCCACTCTTGTTTGTGCATTTAATGCTGCTTCAAGTAACATTATTATTCTATCAATTTTCTGTTTTTTCCACTCATCTTTAAATGAATTTTTATTTACAATAAACATTGTATTGGTTTCCAAAACTGTATCAACAATTCTAAGTTTATTTGCTCGTAAAGATGAGCCTGTTTCTGTAATTTCAACAATTGCATCTGCAAGATGTGGCACTTTTACTTCAGTAGCTCCATAAGAAAACTCCACCTTAGCATTTACACCATTTTTTTCAAGGTACTTTTTTGTAATATTAACAACTTCTGTTGAAATTGTTTTACCCTCAAGATCCTTTACTGAACTAATAGGAGATGACTCTGGTACAGCTAAAACCCATCTTACAACATTCAAAGTTGCTTTTGCATATTGTAATTCTTTATATTCAATAACATCAGCATCATTTTCAAGAACCCAGTCATGTCCTGTAATACCAGCATCAAGAACTCCTGATTCTACATACCTTGCCATCTCTTGAGCTCTTATTAGCATGCACTCTATTTCCTCATCATTAATATTTGGAAAATATGATCTTGAGCTTACAGATATTTTATACCCGGCTTTTGCAAAAAGATTAATTGTTGACTCTTGTAAAGAACCTTTTGGTATCCCCAATTTCAATTTCATGTTATTCTCCTTTCCCATAAACTTTTTCAGGATCAAAAACCTTCTCTTTTTTTATAATAACACCATTGCCATTTTCATCAATTTTTGTATAAAAACATGAATTATAACCTGTATGACATGCAGCACCACCAATCTGATTAACCTTTAAAAGCACTGCATCTCTATCACAATCAATAAGAATCTCTTTCACTTCTTGAACATTTCCTGATTCTTCACCCTTTCTCCACAACTTTTTCCTGCTTCTGCTATAGTAACATGCCTTTTTGGTTTTCAAAGTTTCTAAATATGCTTCTTCATTCATATAAGCTATCATTAAAACTTCACCTGTTTGATAATCCTGGGCTATTGCTGTAATTAATCCACCACCTTTATCAAAATCTGGTTTTAGCATAATTCCTCCTTTAATTTTCTGCTCATTAAATCTTTTACTGCTTTTGAAACAGATTTACCTGTGTAAATAATATTGTAAATCTCTCTTGTAATTGGCATATCAACATTATATTTTTCTGAAAGTTGATAAGCACAATAGCTTGTATCAACACCTTCAGCAGCCATTCCAAGCTCTTTTAATATATCATCTAAAACTTTTCCTTTTCCAAGCTCCATTCCAACTTTTCTATTTCTGCTTAAATCACCTGTGCATGTCAGCACAAGGTCGCCTAATCCTGCAAGACCTGAAAATGTCTGAGGTTTAGCACCTATTTTCACACCTAATCTAACAATTTCTGCAAGTCCTCTTGTAATTAGAGATGCCCTTGCATTGTGACCTAATTTCATAGAATCAGTTATTCCCACGCCAATAGCAATAACATTTTTCAAAGCACCACCAAGTAACACTCCTTTAATATCTGTCTGGGTATATACTCTAAAATAACCATTATTAAATATTTTCTGACACCTCTTTGCTAAATTAGCATCTTCTGAAGCAATTGTAGTAGCTGTAGGAAGTCTTCTAATAACCTCAGCTGCAAATGTTGGTCCTGAAAGATAAGCTATTTTCACCTGCACTTTTTTAAAAATCTCTTTAAAAATATCGTCAATTAACATAAGAGAAGTTTTCTCTATTCCTTTTGAAGTATTAATTACTATCTTTTTATGAAATAGACCAGCAATAGGTTCAAAAACTTCTCTAATTTTCTGAGTTGGTATAGCATTAACAATTATATCAGAATTTAAAATATTTTTTTTAAGCTCTAAAGTTGCTTTTATATTAGAATTTAAAATAAGTCCTTCAAGATATTTAACATTTTCATGTATATTATTAATTGAGTCTATAACTCTACTATCTCTACCCCATATTTTAACATTAATATTGTTGTCAGCTAAAATATTTGCAATAGCTGTACCCCAGCTACCTGCACCTATTACCAAAACATTCATGGTTAAGTCCTGTTAAAAATTGTTCCTTGCTCAGCTTCCTGCTCATCTTCTATCTCAGGCTCTTTAATAATTGTAACTGAAACAACTTTTTCTTTACCAATATTTATATTAACTAATTTTACCCCTTGTGTAACTCTACTATAGAGTCCTATCTCTGAAACTGAAATTCTGATAACCTTTCCACTATCTGTACTTAAAATTATATCTGAATTATCAGCTACCTGCAAGGCATCTATAATATGGCCAGTTTTCTCTGTAACTTTTGATATAAGCCTGCCTTTTCCTCCTCTTCTCTGAATTGCATATTCTTCAAGTTTTGAACGTTTACCAAAACCATTTTCTGTAATAGTCAAAACAGGATCATCTGTTTTTATTACCTCCATTGATACAACAGCATCATCTCCTGACAATTTAATTCCTATAACTCCAATTGAATTTCTACCAGTAACCCTTATCTGCTCTTCAGGGAATCTAATTGCTTTACCAAGCTTTGTGGCGAGCAAAATATCATTGTTACCATTTGTAAGATGAGCGGTTACAAGTTGATCATCTTCTTCTAATTTAATAGCAATTATACCTGATGATCTTGGATAAGAATATGCTTTAAGAGCTGTTTTCTTAACAAGACCATTCTGTGTAGCCATTGTTACAAATTTTTTATCCGAAAAATCTTTAACTGGCAAAATTGATAAAACTCGCTCCCCATAAGATAGGTTAATTAGATTTACTATTGCCCTGCCCCTTGCATTTAAACTGGTTGTCTGAGGCACTTCAAAAACTTTTAACCAGTAACATTTTCCTCTATTGGTAAAAATCAAAAGATAATCTTTTGTTGAAGCAACAAAAATATCTTTTACAACATCTGTGTCTTTTGTAGCCATACCAGTTTTACCTTTGCCACCTCTACGCTGGCTTTTGAATAGTTTAAGAGAATTTCTCTTCATATAACCATCTTTTGTTATTGTAACAACAACATCTTCATCAGGTATCATATCCTCTTCACTAATCTCTTCAAAATCATTTTCAATAATTGTCCTTCTATTATCTCCATATCTCTCTTTTATATCAATTAACTCTTCTTTAATAACCTGCATTAATCTGCTTTCATTTTCAAGAATTTCCCTGAGTTCTGATATAAGTTTTAAAATTTGATTATATTCCTCTATTAACTTGTCAATTTCAAATGAAGTTAATCTCTGCAATCTCATATCAAGAATAGCCTGTGATTGAATAGGTGTAAAATCAAATCTATTTATTAAAGCCTGTTTAGCTTCCTTTGGATCTTTAGAACCTCTAATAATTTTAATAACTTCATCAATGTTCTCAACTGCTATTTTTAATCCTTCTAAAATATGAGCCCGTTCTTCTGCTTTCTTAAGGTTATACTTTGTTCTTCTTATAACCACATCTTTCCTGTGGTCTATAAAGCTTGTAAGTAAATTTTTTAAGTTGAAAATTCTTGGCTGATTATTTAAAACTCCAAGTAAAATAATCCCAAAGTTGCTTTTTAACTGTGTATGTTTATAAAGATAATTTAAGATAACCTGAGGCTGCGCATCTTTTTTCAATTCTATAACAACTCTCATACCTTCTCTGTTAGATTCATCTCTAATATCTGAAATCCCATCTATCTTCTTCATTTTTACAAGAGCTGCTATTTTTTCTATAAGTTTAGCTTTATTAACAAGGTATGGCAACTCTTTGATAATAATTGCAAATCTTTTTCCTTTTAATTCTTCAATATCTGTTTTGCCAAAAACAGTAATGCTACCCCTACCTGTTCTGTAAGCATCTTCTATCCCTTTTCTACCCTTAATAATTCCATACGTTGGAAAATCTGGGCCAGGTACAATTTTTAAAAGTTCGTCAATTGACAAATCAGGATTATCAATTAATGAAGTAAGTGCATCTATAATTTCTCGTAAATTATGAGGTGGAATATTAGTAGCCATTCCAACAGCAATTCCAGAAGAGCCATTAATTAGCAAATTTGGAACTTTTGTTGGTAAAACTACTGGTTCCTGCAATGAAGAATCGTAATTTGGTACAAAATCAACTGTATCTTTATCTATATCAGCAAGAAACTCTGATGCAATTCTTGCCATTCTAACTTCAGTATATCTCATTGCTGCTGGTGGATCACCATCAACTGAGCCAAAGTTCCCCTGACCATCTATAAGAGGATACCTCAGAGAAAAATCTTGAGCCATTCTAACAATAGTATCATAAACAGCAGCATCACCATGTGGATGAAATTTACCAATAACTTCACCCACTATCCTTGCTGATTTTTTGTATGGTTTATTATAAACATTGCCAAGTTCATGCATGGCAAATAAAATTCTCCTATGAACAGGCTTGAGACCATCTCGAATATCAGGTAGTGCCCTCCCGATAATAACACTCATAGCATACTCTAAGTACGATTTTTGAAGCTCATCTTCTATTGGCACCTGGTTAATTTCACCTTTGAAAAGTTCCCTCATTTTCTCCCTTTCCTGCTAAATTAATTTGAAAAAATTCTTTTAATTCCTTAATCAATTTTATGTTAGAATTACGATCATTTATCGATATTCTAAAAAACTTTTCATCTAATCCATAAAAATTTGAACAATTTCTTATTAAAATCTTTTTACACAAAAGATATTTTTCCAATTGATTAACATTAACAGATGTTAAAATTTTAATAAGCAAATAATTTGTATAAGAAGGAAAGATTTTTATTCCTTTAATTTTAGAGAGTTCTTTTACAACAAAATCTCTTTCTTTTTCAAGGAATTTTTTTGTATTTTCAATAAACTTATCCTGTTTTAAAGTTTCTATTCCTATTAGTTGGCTAAATATATTTACTGACCAGGGCTCTAAAATTTTTTCTATACTTTCTATAATAGTTCTGTTAGCCTTTAAATATCCAAGCCTCAACCCAGGAATTGCAAAAATCTTTGTTAGGGATTTTAAAATAACAATATAATTGTATTGAAAGCTGCTAAAACTTCTTTCTCCAGTAAAATCAATAAACGCCTCATCAATTATTAAAAATTTTCGACTCTTTTCCATAAACTCTGAAAGCTTTTTCAATTCATCTGTTTTTACTAAATAACCATTGGGATTGTTGGGATTACATAGAAAAAGTGCATCAAATTCTCTCTGTTGCAAAAAGTTAATTAATAGCTCAACATCTATAATAAAATTATCAACTTCATTTAACATAAATGTTTCTACTTTACAATTATATCTGATTAATGCTTTTTTATACTCTGAAAATGTTGGTTCCACTACAACTGCTTTTTTCAATTTCAATACTTCTGGCAAACAATAAATAAGCTGAGTGGAGCCATTACCTACTGCAATATTATCAGAAGAGATTGATAATTGTGCTGAAATTTCCTCTTTTAATGATTGAGAATAAATTTCTGGGTAAAAGCTTAATTTATTAATATTATCAATTATAACTTTTTTAAAGTTTTCAGGGAAACCTAATGGATTAATATTTACACTAAAATCTAATAATTCACTTTCTTCAACTCCAAGGTTTCTGCTCATCTGAATAATATTTCCACCATGTTCAAAATCCATTTTTCAATATTAACATATTCCACTTTTTGTTACAATAATTTATTTTGGTATTTTTATTGCAAAAAATTAAAGTATAGGAAAATATTACCGATAAAAGAGTAAGAGTATTTTAATTGGAGGGAAATATGGCAGATGCAGTAAGCACAACTGCCGGACCATCAATAACATTTACAGGTATTGCTTCAGGAATAGACTACAAAAGTATTATTGATGCCGTTGTTAAACAGGAATCTGTTACAGTTAACAGAATGGAAGTTTGGAAAGAATCATGGCAAAAGAAAATAGATGAACTGCAAAATTATAACTCAAAACTCAGTACCTTTCAATCTTCTGTTGCAGCTCTTGATTCTTTTAACGACTTTTATTCAAGAACTTCCCTTTCAAGCAATGAAAGTGTAGCAACTGTAACCAACACTCCTCTTGCTGAACCTGGTTCATACAATCTCACTGTTGGTTCAGCAATTAATCATAAACTTGCATCTCAGGGATTCTCTGCTTCAACTGACTCTGTTTACACACTTGGTAGTGCTACAAATGCAATTGTTTTAACTATAGGTGGCCATACAATTACTGTTACAGACACAGAGGCCTCAGCCTATGATGCTGATAGCAGTGGTGATCTTAGCCTTGAGGAGTTAGCTAATGCAATTAATGGTGATTCAGACAATGATGATGGAAGTGGGAATAAATTAATTGTTGCAAGTATTTTAAATGATAGTTCTACAAGTAATCCTTACAGATTGGTTTTAACAGGCCAATCAGGTGGTAGTGCTAATACAATTACAGTGCCAACCAACAACACTTCCACAGACTTTGTCAATACAAATATTGACGATGTTGAGGATATTGTAGGAACATCTGGCTCAAGTAATGTTACAAGTGGAGGCACCTACACTGGAGTTACCAATAAATCAATTAATTTTGAGGTAATTCAAGGTGGAGATTTAGGTGCAGGAGACACAGTAAAAATCAGATGGACAGATGATGAGCTTGGTAAATCAGGAGTTATTGAAACAAGCGCTACAGGGACTTTTGATGTGGAACAAGGGGTTCAAATTACCTTAAATGCCAACACAACTTACACTGAAGGAGATAAATTCAAAATAGATTTATGGGCACCAGATTTACAAAAAGCTCAGGATTCTGGTCTTGCTCAAACAGAAAAGGAATTACATGCTGGAGTAGCTTCTGAAGATACTATAATTAATAGCAGTGGTTCAGCAAAAATTTTTGCTTACAAATATGCAGGTGGTGATACAATTCAGGTATCAGTTGCAGATGGTGCAACATTAAAAGATCTTGCTGATGCAATAAATGAAGATAGCAAAAACCCAGGAGTTATTGCCACTATAGTTAATGATGGACAGGGGTTAAGTAATTCATACCATCTTGTTCTCACAGGTAAAAATCAGGGAGCTGCATATACTATAGAAATTGATGATACAGCTACTACACTTGATGGGAGTTCTGGTACAACAAATTTCACATCTGCAACTTTTACCAAAACACAGGAAGCACAAAATTCTATGGTGAGATTAGATGGGTTTCCAACTGATCCAACACAATACATTCAGCATGATTCCAATGTAATATCAGACCTTATTGATGGTGTAACTATTACTTTAAAATCTACAGGTAATACCACTATTGTTGTTGCAAATGACACTTCTGCAATGGAAGAAAAAATACAAAACTTTGTTGATGCATATAACGATTTAATGAAATATATGGATGATGTTGTAAAGTATGATGCACAGACAAAAGAAGCAGGAACTTTACAAAGTAATTATGCTGCACAAATGGTGCAATACGACATTATGAGAACTGCAACAGAAATTCCACCAGGATTTAAATCTATCAATTCTATTGAACCTCCACCAGGCTCTGAAAGATACGTTTCATTAAGCTCCATTGGTATAAAAACTGTTGATGATAAATATCTTGAAATAGATAGTGCAAAACTTGAAGAAGCTTTGCAAGATCATCCTGATGATGTTGCACTGCTTTTTGGTGCTGATTGTGTAGGAAGAAATGATACCACAACCAATAAAATTACATATGACAGCCATGTAAAAAATCTTACTGAACCAGGCACTTATGAAGTTGAAGTAACTGTATCAGGTGGAACAATTACAGCAGCAACAATAAATGGTCATGATGCCACTATAGATGGCAACTATATAGTTGGTCAAGCTGGTAATCCTGAAGCTGGTTTACAATTGCTTGTTGATACATCAGTAGATGGCACATATGATGCTGAAATAAGACTACTTACAGGTGTTACAAAAACATTAAACAACAAATTGGATGATCTTCTTGATCCTAATCATGGACCTTTAAATGTTTTAATTGACAATTATAACGGCATAATCAATAATATAGATACTAAAATTGATAGAGAAAAAAATAGAATTTTATCTATAGAAAAAAGATTGCAAAACCAATTTGCAAGAATGGAAGCAACCCTTTCACAGCTTAATGGCCAAATGCAATACCTTCAGGCAAATATTGCCAAACTACCTCAAATATAATGGCACGTCAATTGCTATACAAATTGAAAAAGGAAAAACTTTTCAGGAGGATAAAATGAACAATTACATGAATTATCAAAAAATGCAGGTTACCACAAGTGACAGGTTAAAACTTGTTGTAATGCTCTATGATGGTGCAATTTCATTCCTAAAAACAGCCATTCAATATTTGGAAAAAAATGACATGGCAAATAAGGGTATCTACATCTCAAAAGCACAAGATATTATTGATGAGCTAAACAACTCCCTCAATATGAAAGAAGGTGGTGAAATCGCTGTAAATTTGAGAAAAATTTACAATTTTCTATACTTCTACCTTGTGAAAGCAAATATTTCAAAAAATAAAAAAATGATTATGGAAGTAATCTCTATTTTAAATACTTTAAAAGAAGCATGGGAAGAAATTAGCAAAAAAAATCCTCAAGAATCAGAAACTGCTAACTTACCAGAAGGAAAAGTTAATTTATCAGAACTAAGGGCATAAGCGGAAATTTCCGCTTAACCCTTTTCATTTACAAAATATGGGAATGATACTTTTTTGGTTTTATAAGCATTAAAAGCTGCTTTACCTTTCTGAATATGCTTATTTTTTGTTTTCTCTTTTTCCATTAATTTTTCAAATTCAGAAATTATTATATTTTCAATTTCAAAATTTTTCTCCATTAATGATTTTAATTCCCTAATATTATTTTTCTCATTTTCAGAAAACAGCTCTTTATATTCTTCCCAGTTGCGCCATAAATTCATCAATTCTTTGTCAAAATTTTGAAGCTCATTAATAAGTTTATCTTTCTTTAAAACATCTTTTTTAAATTCCTCAAATTCAAAACTTTTAACTTTGTTTAAAAGTGTCAAATTTAACGAGTAAATCTCATTGTAAATTTTCTTTTCCTCATCTATAATAATTAAAAATTTTTCTTTCACTTTAAAATCCTATTTTAATGTTATTATTTCATTAATTGTTCCTAATTTTTCAGCATAGTATTGAGCATAAACCTTTTCTTTTTCATAAAGCTTGAATATTTCTGATAATTTTTCTGAGGAGATCTGGCTGATTTCATTTGCTATCATTCCATTATCTGTATTAATCACTTTGTTTACAACTTCTTTTAATCTATTTACCACTCCATTTTCAGAAAAAAATAGATTATACACTCCACTTTTATTCTTTTTTATAGAATTTTTTAATGTGTCTTCATCTATCTCAATTGTTTCATCATTGTTATTTTTAATACCAATAGAATATAGTAAATCGTGTAAGCTTAAATTAAATTTTTTATTAGTAAGATCTCTTAGTTGCAAAGGGGTAATATAATTTTTCTCATCTAATAAATTAAATCCTATATCTGTTACATCAATATTTTTAACATCAGAAAATACTGCCTCTGTAAGCTCCCTCTTCATCTTTAATACAACAAAAGATTTGGTAAAATTATCATCTTCTAATTTTTCATTTAAATCTTTAATTACTCTGTTGTACTCATTAACAAACATTTTAATTTTATTAAAAACAGTATCATTATCAGCATTAATTTTAAGAGTATAATCACCATTGGTAACATGCTTTAAATTAAATAACATTCCATTGTATGAAATAAGATTTGAAACAGAAGAGATTTCTTTTCCATTAATAACAACATCTGCATTTGTGCCCTTTTGAAAAATATTTGGGAAATAATATGAATCATCATCAGGATTTTCAGCTATAATGTTAAAATTGTGTAAAATATTATCTGAATCATCTATTACAATGGTTTTATCTCCTGTTTCAAAATTTTTTAAAAACAATCTGTTATTTTCAATATAAGCATATATCCCATGATCAGATGTCCCACCATCTAACTGCTGATTATTATTAACATCTTCTCCAAGATCATAATCAAGAACACCATTGTGATTGGTATCTTCACCCCAGTTTATCTTTTCAACAATATCATAAAGTGAATCTGTAGTATCAACATCTATTTCTACTCCATTTAACTTAAAACTACCACTTATCCCAAGAGCTTCATAAGGATCAAAAAATTTTTTCGAATACACTATAAATGATTTTGCAATGCTTTTAATATTTATCTTAAATTCCTTTTCTCCATCATTGTAATTATCTGTAATAACTAAATTAAAATAATCGTTTGATTTAGCTTGATAAAATTGAAAATTATAATCATTTAAAAATGAATCTAAATCCAAAAATTTTCTATAAAGCTCTTCCAATGCATTAACAACATAATCTTTGTAATTCTTATTCTGATATATTAATTTCTCAGGCATTGCTGTAGAGGAGCTATCTTTAAGATAAGCATCTTTTAACAATTGGTTAACTTCATAACCTGATAAAAAAGGGTCTGTTAATCTAACAGGTGGAATGTTATATTTCTGGAAATCGTAAATACCATAAAATTGGGCATTATCTTTTTTATATTCCGTTTTGTCAGAAATAAATAATCTCTTTTTTAAGTTTTCAAGTTGCTGCTCATAGTCTCTCAGTTTAATGTATAGTTCTATTCTTCTATCTTTATTTTCAGTATTTTCTATTTCTTTTTTGGTTTTTGAAATTTGAAAATTTAAAAATAATACTTTTAAAAAATCTTCTTCTTTTTTACTATTTTTGTCAAATTTAGCTTCTGTGTAGGCTTTTACTGGTACAGGTTTGCCATCTTCAAATTGAATGGTAATTTTAACATCTTGATCTACTTCTTCATTTTTTATTGATGAAATATATCTGTTAAAATTTGCATGCCTCTGCTCATGGGCAACAACACCCCATAGAGCAGAATCAATAGAGTAATTCTCTATTTGGCCATGTCCTTTATAAACTACTTCTTTCATATTTTTTCTTTTAAATGCCTATTTGCCTGCTCTAAAAACTCTTTCCATTTTATCATTATTGGATTTAATTCATATTCAATAAGATCAGCAAGTAAAATCCAATCTTCATCTTCCTGAACATCAAGCATCTCATCTATTAATTTATTAAGTTTTTCATAATGAGTTTCTATTTCCATACCATCAATATTAAGTTTATCCCAATTAATAATATTTGCTTTCCTAAGCTGAGTAATAAAACTTACAAAATCTCTTAATGTAGCTAACATTTTAACAAAATGTAGGTTGGCTTCCTGCTCATCTGCAACTCTGTAAAGCTCTGCTGCTTCTAACAATCCCTTATGAATCATATCTATCTGAGCCGGTAAATCATCAAGCATTTTAGATGCAGCTTCTTCTATTGGAACAGTGAGAAAATCTAATTTCACTATTTTATCAAGAGGGACTATTTTAGCTTCTCCAGGCCATCTCTCAGAAAAAGTTACATCATTAACTTTTACTTCAACCAACAATCTATCACCTGGAATAAACTTACTCATTACTTCATAAATAAGATCCTCTAAATTATTAAATTTGTTAACATCAACTTCTATCTGCTGGTTATCAAGATAAACTTTCATACTCTCCTCCATTTAAATTTTTATATTCTAACATCTTAATTTGCCATAGTAAAATATCGTACAAATACTTTAATGACTTTAGATTATATTTCAAATCTGTTTCTGATAATAAATTTTTACTAAATTCAAAGTATTTATAAAATGGAATTAACTCTTTATAGTTACTGTAAATAAGATTTCTCAGCTCATAATCAATATTGTAAAGTAACTCAATACTGCCTTCCACATCATCAATTCTATTTTTTTCAATATAATTTAAGCAATTCTCTATTATCTTTTTAATATTTGAAATATATTTGTAAATAAGGTAAAATCGCGCTTCTCTATTAATAATATATTTTTCATTTTTTTTCAAACACTTTTCTAAAGTATCAATCCATATATCTTTCAATAATTCTCTCAACTCTATATCTTTTGTTTTTTTTCCATGAATTAGTTTGAAACTGAGAAAACCTTTTCTGTCAAAATAAGTTTCCAATATTTTCACATTATTACATGAAGAAAAATTTCTCTCTTCTTTTAATAAAAATCTCAAGCATTGCATAACAACATCTGCTGATATTAATTTATGGCAATGCAATGTTTTACACTTTGTTTTATAACTGCATGGAACACAATCGATTTCAGGCTGCACTACAATGTGTCCATCTCCATAAGGACCTGTTGTGTTATAGAGAGCTGGACCAAGTGATAACTCAATAACCCTTTTTCCAAAATACCATGCTAAATGCATTGTACCTGTGTCATTTGTTATGAGAATATCTATATTTTTTATCTCTTCAGCCAATTCTTTTACAGTTGTCTTACCAATCAAATCCACTATGTTCCCTTTATCGAACTTAAAGTATTTAAAAAATCTTTCTCCAAGCTCTTTTTCAGATTTTGTACCAAATAAAATTATCCTGCTTAATGGAAATTCTTTTAAAATCTTTTCTGCTAATATAGCAAAATTTTCAGGAGACCAACGTCTATCATACGATGAAGCACCCATAACAAAACCTATTTTCAGGCTCTCTTTATTATCAATTCTTTCAATAAAAATATTTCCACTATTTGCTGAACCAATCATAGAATAAATATCTACAAGATTAAATGGAGAAAACTCTCTGTAATCTACTATTGATAAAAAAAATCTACTCCAGTTATCATTTGCAACAAATTCATTACTTCTTTTGAAAATTAATCCTTTTTTATAATCAGAGTTTATAAAATATGAAAGGTATGCACTTAATTTTGAAAAGGAAAGATTATATAATTTTTTAAATTTTATTTTTAATAAATCTTCTTCAAAATATTTAAAATAATTAAAAGCAGTGGCAAAATCAAATCTGTCAATTGCTTCAAGCAATGAGCTGAAATCAAGCTCTATTATTTCATCAATTTCAGGGATAAGTGTAGCTGTTTCTTTAAAATTGCTCAACAAAAGGTAGCTTATCTTTACACCTTTTTTTTTAAGATTAGTTAATAAAGGTGCTGATTGAATAATATCACCCATTCGGGTAATATTTAAAATCAGATGATTTTCTACTTTTTTCATTATTGAATTTTTATAATAACTTTTCTAACTCTTTGTAAAGCATATCTATCTCTTTTACTTTTTCGCAAACTTCTTTTAAAATCTCAGCAAGGTCTATTTCTCCCTCTTCTTTTGCTCGGTTTTCCCATTTTTTATACTCTTGTAAATGTGAATTATTATGCTCCATCCAATGAGCTACCAAAATTTTTAACTTTTCTCTTAATCCCTTTTCTTCTGAGGTACAATTATCATGTGAATGGTTGTGATGATGGTGATGATGGCTCATTCTATCCCCCTTTGACATTAAAATAAATTTTATCAACAAACTTAATTATATTTTCTTTTCTTCTAAAACTCTCCCATTTTTCTGTAATATAAGCTATTTCTTCTTCAAAAAGCTCAAAAGGGAGAATCACCTGATTATATCTGTAAAGCTCTTCTAATAAATTTACCTTTTTTAAAGTATAGTTTGATAAATAAGTGAGGAATTCATTAATATTGCGAAAAGCATGTTTACATTTTTCATAATGTTTCTTATTATCCTTTTGAAAAAACTCTAAAATATACTCATTTTGTTCAATAGAAATTTCTGTTATGAAATTGTTAAATTTTGAATTAACAACAGGATAAGGATATAAAATTTTCTCCTTATCCTGTTGAAATTTTGCCTCTGTTATATTAAAGTTATCAAAAAGTATCTCTTTAATATAATTAATTTCATTAAAGCCAAACAAACCTCTATAAAAAGAAATATATAAAATATTTTCAGAAATTTTTAATGAATTAATATTTTCAAATTTTACACCTATTATAATATCTATATCTCTAAGTTTCTCAAAAATATCACTTATTAACCACCGCAACTTTTCCACCCACAAACACTACAATATGGACACCTACTATCAGGGATAAGGTCATTTCCACATTCTGGACATATCTGCTTACCTATTTTTGGGGCTATTTTAGACTTAACCTGTTTTTTCTGCCTTTTTTCCATATACTCTTTTAAAACTTTAGCCATAGCATCTGGAATTGATTTAATGTATCCCTGCTTTGTAATAATAGGCTGGCTACCCATAATATCATCTATCTGCTCTATAATGTATTCAAGTTGGATTCCACTTCTTAGTGCAAGAGATACAAGTTTACCAACAGCTTCTGCTTTAGCAAGCTCACTTGCACCACTTCTACCAATCTGGCAGAACACTTCAAATGGTTTACCTGTAAGTTCATTTATTGTTACATATAAGTTACCATAACCTGTTTTTATCCTATATGTAATACCCTGTAAATGGTCAATTCTTTGAATTGGCTTTAAACCATTTGTAAAAAATGGATGATTATAATTTTTCTTAATAAACTCAACAACTTCTTCCTCACCATTTTCTTTGTATTCATCAACATACTCTTTTAACCATGCTGGAATCTCTTCCATCTCTGCTTCTGATTTTATTGAAAGAGTCTGACCTTCAAGGCTTCCATCAACATACACAGTAATCCCCTTACATCCATAATCGTACGCTTTAATAAAAGCATCATAAACTTCTTGCTCTGATGCACCTCTGTGAAGATTAATAGTTTTTGAAACTGAGTTACAGTTAAATTTCTGAAATGCTGCCTGCATTCTAATATGGTAATCAACAGGCACATCATGAGCTGTAACAAAATAATCTGGTTTATCCTCCTCAGAATGGTTCTCTATCCACTCTTTGTAAAGAGGATGGTAATGAACAATCTCTGTATCAACTCTTCTTTCCAAAGTTTCAAATGAGAAAACAGGCTCAATACCAGATGAACAATTTGCAATTATAGAGAGAGTACCTGTAGGTGCAATTGCTGTGAGAGTAGCATTTCTTGGTTTATATTCATCTATTTTCAACCCAAGTTTATTCTTAATTATGTTTTTAATTGCAGGATAAGGTTTATAATTTTTCACATTTGGAAAAGCCCCTTTTTCTTTCCCAAGTTCATAACTTGTCCTTGCAGCTTCAGTAAGAATAAAGCTCATAACTTCTTCACCAAGTTCTATTGCTTCCTCTGAATTGTATGGTATTTTCAATTTTATTAATAGGTCAGCCCATCCCATAACTCCAAGACCAATTTTTCTATTATCAAGTGTAACTTTCTTTATTTTTTCAAGAGGATAATCATTTACATCAAGTATATTGTCAAGAAACCTAATACCAATTGAAACAACATCTGCAAGCCTACTGTAATCAATTGAATGCTTTTCTGCATTGTAAAAATTTGAAAGGTTTATACTTCCAAGACAGCACAATTCACCATCAGCAAGAACAGTTTCTCCACATGGATTAGTTGCTCTAATTTCATAATTTGCAACAGGATGTAGCTCATTAATTCTATCAATAAATAAAAGTCCTGGGTCACCTGTACCATGAGCATTCTTAACAATTTTATCCCACAAATCTCTTGCTCTAACTTTTATTGTCTTATCAAAATGCTCATGTTTCAACTCAAACTCATCATCATCCTTAACTGCTTTAATAAACTCATCAGTTATTGCTACAGAGAGATTAAAATTTTTAAGACAATCTTTGCCTTTTTTAGCTTCAATAAACTTCAACACATCAGGATGGTCAACTCTCAAAACTCCTATATTTGCACCTCTTCTAACTCCTCCCTGTTTAATTTGCTCAGTTGATACATCATATATTTTCATAAATGAAACAGGACCAGATGCAATACCTTTAGTAGTATTAACAATAGCACCTTCTGGCCTTATTTTTGAAAAATCAAATCCTGTGCCTCCCCCTGTTTTATGAATAATAGCAGCATGTTTCAATGTCTCATATATATTCTCTATTTCATCATCAACAACAAGAACAAAACATGCAGCAAGCTGATGCTTTCTACCTGGCACTCCAGCATTAACAAGGCAGGGGCTGTTTGGTAAAAAATCAAGATTGGTCATAACTTCAAAAAATTTTTTTTCATACTCTTTCTGCTTTTTACTTTCTTTTTCAGCTTTTGCCACATAATTAGCAACTCGTCTGAACATTTCAATTGGTGTTTCTACTACTTCTCCTTTTTCATTTCTAAGTAAAATTCTTCGTTCAAGAACAATCTTTTGCCTCTCGTTAAGATACATTATAACTCCTCCTTTTAAATTTTACCCTATTCCATTTTGCCCCACAATGCAAAATTTAAAATTTTCAAAAATTCCTTTTTCATAACCTGATTTATAAAACTTTTCTATTGCTAAACTTCCCTCTTTTCCAAGGGAATAGGTATATTGATTAACATAGAGGTCTATATGAGATTTAATTGTTGCTTCATCAAGCTCTTTTGCATAATTTTTAATAAAAGGTAGAACTCTCTGAAAATTATTTTTTGAAAAATTTATGCTAAGCTTAATTAACTTATCTATCTCCATTTTTACATTTGGCTCTATACTTTTTTTTACAATAATCCCTCCAAGTGGAATAAGCGTATTAAAGTGTTTCTCCCAATATTCGCCAAGATCCAAAATTTTTTTAAGCCCATAACTTTCATATGTAAACCTGCTTTCATGAATTATAACCCCAGCATCTATCTCATTTTTCAAAATTGCAGGGATTATTCTGTCAAAACGCATAAATACATCTTCTGTTTCAACATTTTTAGCAAGGTTAAAAAGATAATTTGCTGTTGTGTACTTTCCAGGAACACCAACCTTTCTCCCTGAAAGCTCTTCTATTTTCACAAAATTTTTTGAAATTATTATTGGTCCGCAACCCTGACCCAGTGCACTTCCAGAATCAAGCAGATCATAATCATTCATTAAAAATCCAAATGCATTAAATGAGACCTTAATAATATCAAATTCTTTTTGAAAAGCCAAATTGTTAAGCTCATTAATATCAGCAAAAGAAACATTAAATTTATAATTTTCAAATTTATTATTAACTAAAGCATAAAAAATAAATGTATCATTGGGGCATGTTGAAATAGCAAGGTTAAATTCTCTCATTATATTCTATAATTTTCATAAAATTCTTTTCTAAACTTAGAAAAGCTATTATTAACTATTGCTTCCCTCATTTTTTTCATAAGATTTATATAAAATCTGAGATTGTGAATTGAGCAAAGTGTGGCACCAAGAACCTCTTTTACTCTAAACAAATGGTGTATATATGCTCTTGTATAATTTTTACATGTATAACAGTCACAGCTTGTATCAATAGGATACATATCTCTCCTATATTTTTTATTTGTAATCCTGATTTTTCCTTTAACAGTAAAAAGGGTGCCACTTCTCCCAAACCGTGTTGGTATTACACAGTCAAACATGTCCATTCCCCTGTAAACAGATTCTACTAAATCTTCAGGCAAACCAACACCCATTAGATACCTTGGTTTATTTTCAGGTAAAAACTTTGCTGTGTAATCAACTACAAGCTTCAATAGCTCATGACCTTCACCAACACTGACACCACCAATTGCATAACCAGGAAAGTCCATTTTTTTTAATTCTTCTGCACAATATTTCCTCAAATCTTCATACACACCACCCTGCACAATTCCAAAAAGATACTGATTCTCTCTACTATGCGCTTCTTTGCATCTCTCTGCCCATTTAATTGTCCTTTTAACAGCTCTTTCAACACTCTCCTTTGGTGATGGAAATGGTGGGCATTCATCAAAGCACATTATAATATCAGCTCCAAGCTCATTTTGAATTTCAATAGATTTCTCTGGTGTTAAAAAAACTTTTTCACCATTTAGTTCATATTTAAATTGAACACCTTCATCTGAGATTTTTTTATCAGGTAAAGAGAAAACCTGAAAACCACCGCTATCAGTAAGTGTAAGGTAGCTCCATCCTATAAAATCATTTAACCTGCCATGTTTTTTTATTAATGAACTTCCTGGATAGATATTTAAATGATAAGTGTTAGCCAAAATAATTTTAGCCTCACACTTTTCAAGATAATACATTGGCACTCCCCTAATTGCAGCTTGTGTTGCCACAGGCATAAAAAGGGGAGTTTCCACAACTGTATTGTTAACTTTTAATAATCCTGCTCTTGCTTCTGAGGCTGAATCTCTGTTTTCAAGAGTAAACTGAAACAACTACTCACTCAATTTCTGGTTTAATTTATCAACTAATTCATTTACATCAAGTCCGTGTGCTTGAGCACCCTGCTCAAGTGTCTCAAAAGTAGCTGCAATGCAACCAAGTCAACCTAACCCAAAGCTTTGAAAAACTTCAATTAACTGTGGATACTTTTGAACAATTTCTGTAATTGACATATCTTTGGTAATCATTATCTCCTCCTTTAATTTATTTGCATATAATTTTAGCACTCTAATCTATAGTTCAGCTTCAATAAAAAATCTATCTTTAATTTTCTTTCCATAAACATTAACAAATTTATTTTTCAATGTAAAATGATTTTTTCTTTGTATGAAAATTTTTATATAATTTTCACTATAGCCAGTAAAATAACCATCTTCCTCTTTTTCAACGAGCACACTAAATTTTCTAAAAAGGTTTCTCTTTATAAACTCCTCTTTTTTTCTATCTGTTATTTTTTTTAGAATTTTCACCCGCCTTTTCTTTTCTTTATTGTCACAAGTTTCATTTAATTTTTCAGCTTTTGTTCTGTTTCTCCTGCTAAAAGGGAATATATGGAAAAAGTTTATATCAATCTCTCCTATTTTTTTCAAATTATCTTCAAATTCCATTTCTCCTTCACCAATAAACCCTGTAATCATATCAGCACCAATACCAGCATTTGCAATCTTTTCCCTAATTTTAGCAACAATATTAAAAATATCTTCTGATGTATAATTCCTGTTCATTAATTTTAAAACTTTATTATTAAAGTTTTGAACAGAAATATGAAAATGAGGTGCAAAATATTTAGACTCTGCAACAAAATCCACATAATTGTATAAAACTTTATCAGGTTTTAACGATGTTACCCTCAGTCTAAAATCTTTAACTCCTCTTTTATCCAATTCCTTTTCAATACTTTCCATAAGCTTTAAAAAACCATTTCTAATTCCTAAATCTTTCCCATACATCTCCACATTAATCCCTGTTAAAACAACCTCTCTGAATTTCTCTGAAAAATAAATTAAATTTTCCAAAACTTTTTCCTCAGGTAAGCTCCTTGGAACACCTCTAACATATGGGATAATACAGTAAGAGCAATAATTAGAACAGCCATCCTGAATTTTAAAAAATTTTCTTGTATGTTGAAAACTCTCTTCAGCTTTAAGCTCAACAAACTCTTTTTGATTAAATATAGATTCTAACCATGTAGAATTACTATTTTCAGAAATAATGGAAGGTAAGTTCTGTTTATAATAATTTGATACTATTGTATCAAACAACTCTTTATTAAATTTTTCTGTGCAATCAACTGCGCATCCAGTTAAAACTATTTTTATATTTTCAAAATTCCTTCTCAGTTTTCTTAAATATTGCCTTAACTGACGCTCTGCTTCATTTGTCACCGCACAGCTATTAACAATAACTACATTGCTATCTTTTTCACTATCCGTTAATTTAAAACCTTTTTTAATTAAGCTGTTAATAAAATACTCAGATTCAAATTGATTAACTTTACATCCAAATGTTTTAACGTAAAATCTCACTTATTCAAATAAACCCTCTGTTGATAAATATTTAAATCCACTATCTGGGAAAACCACTACTATTGTGCCCTGCTCTATTCTCTCAGCTATTTTCAATGCACCAGCAAGAGCCGACCCTGAGCTTATTCCAACAAAAATTCCCTCTTTTCTTGCAAGCTCCTTAGTTAAATTAAATGATTCATTATCACTAATCTGAACAATTTCATCAACTCTTCTAATATCAAATATTGGTGGTACATGAGCTTCTTTTAAATTTTTTAAACCTTGCTGTTTATGATTGAGAATAGGCTCCACAGCTATTACTTTTATATCTTTATTGTGCTCTTTTAATCTCTTACCTGCTCCCATTAATGTCCCTGAAGTGCCAATACCTGCTACAAAGTAATCTATTTTACCACCTGTTTGCTCAATAATCTCTTTTCCTGTGGTTTCATAATGTGCAAGGATATTATTTTTATTGCTGAATTGGTCAAGCATTATATACTTTTCTGGGTCACTATTGAAAATTTCTTTTGCAACATCAATTGCACCATCTGTTCCTTTGTCAGCTGGAGAAAGCACTATTTCTGCACCAAATGCTTTTAAAATTTTTCTTCTTTCAACACTGACACTTTCTGGTAACACTATTAATGTCTTATATTCAAGCACCGCACCAACCATTGCAATACCTATTCCTGTATTGCCACTTGTAGGTTCAAGTATTATTTTATCCTTTGTCAATGTACCATCTTCAATAGCTTTCTTTATTAAATAGAGAGCTGTTCTATCTTTAACACTACCACCTGGGTTGCAACCTTCAAGTTTGGCAAGTATATTAACATTTTTGTATGGATTTAACTTATTAATCTTTACAAGAGGTGTATTTCCAATTGCTTCAAGAATATTATTCTTATAATACTGCATTTATCCATCCACTCCCTATCACTATATTTTTCCAATAAAAAACTGCTAATTGGCCTGGGGTAACTGACTGCTCATCTTCTATAAAAAAAATCTGGTTATTGTTGATTTTACATAGTTTTTCACTGGTTCTATATCTAACCTTAACTTTAATATTTTCATATTTATCAGGTTCATCATACCATAAAATATTTTCAATCTCAAATCCTTTGTTAAATGTTTCATCTTTAGGTCCAGCATATACTATATTATTTTCCGCATCAATTCCTGTAACATAGTATGGTGTTCCCATGGCTATATTTAACCCTTTTCTCTGACCTATTGTAAAATTAAAAAATCCTTTATGATAACCTAATTTTTTACCATTTTTGCTAACTATTACTCCTACAGCCTCTTTTACTCCAACGTATTTCTCCAAAAACTTTTTATAATTATTATTGGGAATAAAGCATATCTCCTGGCTTTCTTTGATAACTCCAAATTGTTCATATTCCTTACCCACCTCTGATTTTATATCTATTTTACTTTTTTTACCAAGGATAAAATCCACTCTCTCAAGAATATCTTTGCTTAATCTTGCAAGAAAATACGATTGTTCTTTAGCTCTGTCAATTCCTCTGGAAATAAAGTATTTATTTCCATGTAAGGTTATACATGCATAATGACCTGTAATAACTTTTTGGAAGAATTTAAGAATATACTGAAATTTAAATTTTTCATTACAAATTACACAGGGATTTGGTGTCCTGCCTTTTAAATATTCAGATGTAAAATAATCAATAACCTCTTTTTTAAATTCTTCTCTGCAATCAAAAATTTGTAAAGGAACTTTAAAATACTCTGAAATAAGACGAACTTTCTTAATTTGCTCTTTTTTATCTAAAAAATTAAGGAAAACAGCTGTAATATTTTCATAATGCAACAATGATTGCTTTAATGCATAAAAGCTGTCTATACCACCACTAATGGCTACACCTATTTTATTTTGCATGATCCTTTGCCCAGCAACACTTCTTATATTTTTTCCCACTACCACATGGGCATGGATCATTTCTCCCTACTTTTTTAAATTTTCTTTTCTGAGGTTTTTTCTTTGCCTCTTGCTGAGTAGCCTCTCCTCCTGCAACAAGCACAAACTCTTGATCTTTTTTGGTCTCTTCTTCAAGCTTGCTAACCTCATCTTCTGTGACAACTCTTATTCTAAAGAAATCTTTAACAGCTGTCATCTTTATACTATCTATTAAATTTAAAAATAGCTCATAAGCCTCTTTCTGATATACTCTAACAGGGTCTTGCTGGGCATATCCTCTAAGCCCAATCCCTTCTTTTAACAAATCAATGTTAAGAAGATGCTCCTTCCACAAAGTATCAAGAGAATGAAGCAGAATCAACTTTTCAAGATGTCTGATTAACTCTTCTCCAAAAGTTTTCTCCCTATTCTCATACTCCTGGAAAATAATATTTAAAAGTTTCTCTCTAATTTCCTGAACTGGTGTATCTTCTAATTTGTCAAAGTCTATATTAAATTTTATTGTAAGGTCAGACTCTAACTCTTTTATTAATGATTTAAAATCCCATTCTTCTGGATTAATCTTTTCATCAATATATTTGTAGAAAACAGAATCAAAATATTCCTCTATAAATTCTGACATTAATTCTTTCAGATTTCCTTCTGTGAGAATATCTTTTCTAAGAGAATATATTGTCTCTCTCTGCTTATTCATAACATCATCATATTCAAGTAACTGCTTCCTTATTTCAAAATTGTGACCTTCAACTTTTTTCTGGGCATTTTCAATGGATTTTGTAATCAACTTGTTTTCAATAGGCTCACCTTCTGGAATTTTAAGTTTATCCATTAATGATGAAATTCTCTCTCCACCAAAAATTCTCATTAAATCATCTTCAAGGGAAACATAAAATCTTGAAGAACCAGGGTCTCCCTGCCTACCGGACCTTCCTCTTAACTGGTTATCTATCCTTCTACTTTCATGTCTCTCTGTTCCAAGTACATGAAGTCCCCCTGCTTTTAAAACCTCTTCTCTCTCCTTTTCACACTGTTTTTGTAACTCTTTTAATCTCTTTTCATACTCTTCAGGAGTGTACTCTTTACCTTTTAATTTCATCTCTTCTTTGAGCATCATCTCAGGATTACCACCAAGAACAATGTCAGTACCCCTACCTGCCATATTTGTAGAAATTGTAACAGCTCCTTTTCTACCTGCTTGAGCTATTATGTACGCTTCATTTTCATGATGTTTTGCATTTAAAACATTGTGCTTTATCCCTCTTTTAGCAAGCATTTTACTGAGTATTTCTGATTTTTCAATTGAAATCGTACCAACTAAAACTGGTTGCCCTCTTTTGTGACATTCTACAATCTCATCTATAACAGCTTTAAATTTCTCTTTTTCAGTTTTATATATTACATCATTGTAATCTTTCCTGATCATTGGCTTATTTGTAGGAATTACAATAACATCAAGACCATAGATTTTATTAAATTCAACAGCCTCTGTATCAGCAGTACCTGTCATTCCTGCTAACTTGGTGTACATTCTAAAGTAATTTTGAAATGTAATTGATGCAAGGGTTTGATTCTCTTTCTCAACAGTAACACCCTCTTTTGCTTCAAGAGCCTGATGAAGACCATCACTATACCGTCTACCAGGCATAAGCCTTCCTGTAAATTCATCAACTATTAAAACCTCTCCATCTTTTACAACATAATCAACATCCCTTTTAAAAAGGACATTTGCTTTTAAAGCTTGATGTATATGGTGAAGAGTTTCAATATTGGAAGGATCATAGAGATTACCTTGATTTAAAAGTTTTTCTAATTTAGCCACTCCCTCTTCAGTTAAACTAACAGTTTTACTCTTTTCATCAACAGTAAAATCAGTTTCTCTATTAAGGTATTTTACTACCTGATTAATCTTTACATATTTATCAGTTGTCTCATCTGTTGGGCCAGAAATTATCAGAGGAGTCCTTGCTTCATCAATTAAAATACTATCCACTTCATCAACAATTGCATAATAATGTTCTCTTTGAACATAATCTTCTATATCAAATTTCATATTATCTCTTAAATAATCAAAACCAAATTCATTATTAGTACCATATGTAATATGGCAGTTATAAGCCTTCTTCCTCTCATTATCATCAAGATCATGAACAATTGTGCCAACATCCATCCCAAGATAGTGGTAAATTACACCCATCCATTCTGAATCCCTCTTGGCAAGATAATCATTAACAGTAACAATATGCACACCTCTTCCAACAAGGGCATTAAGATAAGCAGAAAGTGTAGAAACAAGAGTTTTACCTTCACCTGTCTTCATTTCAGCGATTTTACCTTGATGCAATACAATACCACCTATTAGCTGAACGTCAAAATGTCTCATTTTCAACGTTCTCTTTGAGGCTTCTCTAACTATTGCAAAAGCATCAGGAAGAATTTCATCAAGAACTTTTTCTATCTTTTCTTGGGATTTAAATTTATTATTTTTAAAATAATCAAGCCATTTAAAAGTAAATTCTTTAAGCTGTTCTTGTGAATACTTTTCATACTTCTCTTCTAAACTGTTAATCTTTTCAACATAAGGTTTTAATTTTTTTATTTCCCGTTCATTTTTTGAGCCAAAAACCTTTTTAAATATAGAGCCTAACATTAAAAATCTCCTTAAAAATTCTTTAATTTAAATGTAAATAACACAAAAATTATTTTAATAAAAGAAAAATCTGGATTGTTTAATCAAGGATAAAGTTGACTGGATTAACTGGTTTATTATTAAGCCTAACCTCATAATGAAGATGAGGGCCAGTGCTTCTGCCAGTATTGCCTATTTCACCTATAATATCTCCTCTCTGAACATGCTGGCCAACTTTAACAAATATTTTGTATAAATGGCCATATCTTGTAGAAATACCAAATCCATGGGAAATATATATAACATTACCATAGCCTCCATTTCTACCTGCAAATATCACTATACCATCAGCAGGTGCAACAACAGGAGTACCAACTCTATTGGTAATGTCAAGTCCTTCATGAAATCTCCTCTTTCCGGTAAAAGGATCTCTTCTCCAACCAAATGGTGATGACACCCAACCTTGAGCAGGCCAGATTGATGGTGTACATGATAGTTTTATATTGTTCTCTTTATAATATTTGAAGAGCTGTTTAATATTATTCTCTTCCTGCTTTAGCTCAAAATTTAATTTATCAAGAACATAGTGAAGCTTTTTAATATTCTGATCTTCAAAATTATTTTCATTAATAAAGTTTTTAACATCATCAAAAGAAGGTCCCCCAACACCTTCAACTTTTTTCTCAGGTATATCTAACCTTGCCATTACTCTAAGCTTGGTTCCAAGGTTGTTAAGTTTGTCAACTTTGGCTTTTAAGGTATTTATTTCCTTGTTAAACTCTCCTATTTTCTGTGATAAAATTTGATTTTTCTTTTTAAGAGCAACTAACTGCTTCTTATTTGAACCATATTCTAAATAGTGGTATATTGAAAAACCAGAAATAATTAAAAGAATTATAAAAGAGAAAATAAAAAATTTTATAAGAGTTGCTGATACTTCCCAATTGTGGCTTTTGCCTGTCGATGTGGAAAATATCATTATATTGTATCTATTTTTCAGCTTACCCATTCTGAACCTATATTCAAAATTTTAATTACAAATAACAAATAATTTATTGAAAGTCAAGAATAGCTTATATATAGCATTAAAAAATTAAAAAATCAATTGTATGTAGGTTAAGTTTTTATTAATTTATTTTAATACAAAACTAACCTTGCTTTTAAAATATTATAGATATTATTTTAAGTGGAAAAATATATTATTGGCAAATATAAAGCCTTTTAAAAAACGTTATATATTACTTTAATTTGGTTTTGTTTAACTACTTTTCCTGCTCTTTATATTTCTCCTTTTTTGTGCTGAAAGAATCTCTTTTCTTATTCTAATAGATTTAGGTGTAACCTCTATTAATTCATCATCTGCAATAAAATGAATGGCTTGTTCCAGAGTTAAAGGAAGAACTGGTTTTAAAATTATATTTTCATCCTTCCCTGCTGCTCTTAAATTTGTCAATTTTTTCTCTTTACATGGATTTACATCAAGATCCATTGCTTTATTATTTTCACCAATTACCATACCTTCATAAACCTCTTTTCCTGGTGTAATAAATAACCGTCCTCTTGGCTCAAGATGAAAAAGCGCATACGCAACAGCTTTACCTTTTCTATCTGAAACAAGAGAGCCAGTGAACCTTGATGGAAAATCACCTCTATATTCGTCATAACCTTCAAAAAATGAATTTAAAATACCTGTCCCTTTGGTATCTGATAAAAACTCATCTCTGTAACCTATTAATCCTCTGGAAGGAATAGTAAACTCAATTCTAACTCTGCCACTGCCTTTATTAACCATATTTACCATTCTCCCCTTTCTAATGGAAAGTTTCTCTGTAACAACACCCATGAAAGATTCATTACAATCTATATAAACATGCTCCATTGGCTCAAGTAGTTTGCCATTTTCTTTTTTAAAAATAACTTCAGGTCTACCAACGCTAAATTCAAATCCTTCTCGTCTCATTGTTTCAATAATAATTGCAAGCTGAAATTCTCCTCTACCTTTTACAATAAAAGTGTCTTTATCATCAGTTTCTTCCAATTTAATAGCTACATTCCTTAATGTTTCTTTAAATAACCTATCTTTAATTTTGGTTGCCTGCACAAATTTCCCTTCCATACCAGCAAAAGGAGAGGTATTAATGGTAAATTTCATAGAAACAGTTGGCTCATCAACCCTTATTCTTTTAAGAGGTTTAGGATTGTCTGCTCTGCAAATAGTGTCACCTATTTTTACATTTTCAATACCTGAAATAACTATTATATCTCCTCTCTCTGAAACATCAGCATCTTTCAGAGTCATACCCACATAAGATTGTATTTTAGTAACTTTTAAAGGAATATTTTCATTTTTCTCATTTATGCATATTAATGTATCATTCTGCTTTACTTCTCCATTAAATACCTTTCCAATAGCAAGCCGTCCAAGATATTCAGAATATCCAAGATCAGATACAAGCATTTGAAACGGCTCATTTTCTATATATTCAGGCCCTTCAATCTCCTTTAAAATTGTATCAAGTAAAATTCCCATATCACCATTTTCATGCTCAAGCTCTCTTTTTACTATACCTTCCCTGCCAATTGCATACAACAAAGGAAAATCTATCTGCTCATCACTTGCGTCAAGATCAAAAAAAAGCTCATAAATTTCATCCAGAACTTCATCTGGTCTTGCATCACTTCTATCTATTTTGTTTATAACCACTATAATTTTTAAACCTGAAGATAGTGCCTTTTGCAGCACAAATCTTGTTTGGGGCATTGGTCCCTCAGACGCATCAACAAGTAAAATAGCTCCATCAGCCATTGAAAGTGCTCTCTCCACTTCTCCGCCAAAATCAGCATGCCCAGGAGTATCAATTATATTTATCTTTACATTTCTCCAGAAAATTGAGCAATTCTTTGCTGCTATTGTAATACCACGCTCCTTTTCAAGCTCCATATTATCAAGAACCCTATCTTCAACATTCTGATTTTCTCTAAACATTCCACAATATTTAAACAAGCTATCAACAAGGTAAGTTTTACCATGATCAACATGGGCAATTATTGCAATATTTCTAATTTTTTGATTACGTTTTTTCATTTCTTCTCCATAAAATTTCAAATGTGCACTTCATTAGCATTAGTAAAATTAAAACACAATAACTAATTTTCATAAAAAACTTGACAAAAATATTTTTTTCAACTATAGGTAACATATGTTACCCAATATTACATTAAAAGAAAAAGAAGTCTATCTATTTATTAAAGATTTTTTACATAACAGGGGGCTGCCCCCTACCATTAGAGAGATAGCTGAACATTTTCGCATTGCACCTAAAAATGCTTTCAAATATGTTACTATTTTAGAAAAAAAGGGATATTTAAAAAAAGAGAAAAAAATCTCCAGAGGTATATCTCTTTCTATTGAAGAGCCAGCCAGTAATATAAAAAAAGCTCCTCTTATATCTTATGTAGCTGCTGGTTCACCAATTGATATTAACGAAGTTGCAGAAGATTACTACATTGTTGATACTAAAATTTTTCCATTTTCTAATATTTTTATGTTTAAAGTTATTGGTGATTCAATGATAAATGCTCTTATTGAAGATGGAGATATTGCTGTGGTATCAACTGATTCTAATGTTGAGCATAACGACATTGTTGTTGCATCTATTTACAATGAAATTACTTTAAAGAGATTTATAAAAAAGGACAACCTTATCATTCTTCATCCTGAAAATGATAAATATGAAGATATTATCCTTAACAATATCAATCCTGATGAAGTTAAAATAATAGGTAAAGTTGTTGGGATAATAAGGAAAATATCATGATTGCAGTTGCTGGTAATTCAGGGATTCACAAATTTATCTGGTACTATATCAGGGCTATTTTCAGAGATAATTCCAATATCATTGTTGTTGATGCTGCAAACAAATTTGACCCATACCTTATATCAAATATCTGTGTAGCAATGAAAATTACACCATACACCATTCTTGAAAATATATTTATTGCCCGAGCTTTCACACCATTTCAAATGTTAAAACTTATAGAGAAAATTCTCTTTTTCAAAAAAACAGGTAAAAATTTTCTATTTATACTACTGGGTTTTACTACCCTGCTTGATGATGACAATATTTCTCATATACATGCAATGAAAATTTTTAGAAAATCTCTATCTTATCTATCTCACATATCACCTGCTATTATAACTTTAAATAGATTTGATAGAAGAGGATACTATAAAATAGTGGAAAAGAAGAGCAAAGTATTTATAGAAGATACATCTATTGTAAAGCCACTTCATCTAAAAAAAGGGGTTAATAAGCTATGGGCAGGACAGTTGCACCTTTTACATACGTATTAAACAGAGAAAAAAGCAATCTCAAAGATTTTAGACGCGCACTTCGAAAAGAGGATCAAGAGATATTTGATGAATTATGGGAAAAAGCAAGAAAACATATTCAAGCATGCGCTTATTCCTCTTTCCCCCTGCCAATGGAAGGTATATTGTTATCAATGTGCATAGAGCTTTTAAAAGAAATCAGAACGCTACATGAAAAAGAATGAACTTTTTCTCCTTGATACTTTTATTGATAACAATAAATTGCTCCTATGTTTAGTTAATAATGAAGCAAGCAAATCTTTTCTATACTTTAATTACACTCCTACACTTTATGTTAAATCATCATATAAATTTATTAAAAATTTATCTAAATTTTTTAAAATTTCATTTTACTCTACAGAAATGGGAGAAATTTACACAGGAAAAAAGGTAAAAGTTTATGGTATAAAAATGGATATTAAAAATTTCTGGAATGTAAAAGCTTATCTTCTTAACCAGGAAAATATAGGAGTCTACAACTCTGACCTTTCACCTCTGTTGCAATTTTACTTTGAGCACAATCTTTTTCCATTTGCAAAAGTTGAAGTAACACATAATAACAACCATATTATCTCTATTAAATCTTTAGACAATCCCATGGATATAAATTACAAATTACCACCTTTAAACATTTTAGGCATATTCCCTGTGTGCAAGGGCAATCCAAAGTATTCACAATGGACAGGTATTGATATTACCATGCCCAATGGAGAGAAACTTTTTTTTGAAAAATTTGATACAGAAGAATTTTTTATTTCCATTGGAAATATTTTTAAAGAATATGATCCTGATATGGTTATTACATTATCAGGAGATCCTGTAATTATTCCCCTAATAAAGTTTGGAGCCCAAAAATATAACATAGATATACCCCTCTCAAGACCTACAGATAATCTGAAAATTGTATCAAAAAAATCTTACTCCTTTTTTTCATACGGTAAAGTAGTATTTAAAGATAGTATAAGCTATCTTAAAGGTAGAATTCATATAGACATTAATAATTCTTTTTTTGTAAAAAATTCTGGAATTGACGGGTTAATAGAAGTGGCACGGCTCACTTCACTTCCTTTGCAAGAAGCTGCGAGAATTTCTCCTGGCTCCTCAATATCCACAATGGAGCTAAAAACAGCTTATAAAAATAATTACCTTATTCCTTCACACAAAGCCTTTCCAGAAAGGTTCAAAAGGGCAATAGATTTTATAAAAGTTGACAAAGGTGGTCTATTTTTCCTGCCACCTGTAGGTATTTTCAAGAATGTAGCAGAAGTTGACTTTTTTTCAATGTATCCATCAATAATTGAAAAATTCAACATATCAGTTGAAACATTAAACTGCAAATGTTGCCAGCATATTTCAGAAAAGCTTAAAATACCTGGCACTAATTACTATTTTTGTCAGAAAAAACAAGGTATTATCCCGGAGACAATATCTCCTTTATTAAAAAAAAGAAAGCTTTACAAAAATTTTAAAGCAAGTGAAGTTTTTAAAAATAGACAGAATGCTATAAAATGGATGCTCGTTACTTGCTTTGGTTATTTAGGATATAAAAATGCAAAATTTGGATGTGTAGAAGCTCATGAAGCAACAACTGCTGCTGGCAGAGATATTCTACTAAAAGCAAAAGAAATAGCTGAAAATAGTGGGTTTAAAATTATTTATGCAGTAACTGACTCTCTCTACATATATAAAAAAAATGCCACAAGAGAAGAATATACAAATATTGCAAAAGAAATATCAACTAAAACTGGTTTTATCCTCAACATAGAAGGGATTTATCAATTCATTAAATTTCTTCCTTCAGCAGAGAATAAAAATAAACAGGTTATGAATAAATTTTTTGGCATATTTGATAATGGCAAAATAAAGGTAAGAGGACTGATGCTTAGAAAAAGGGACACCCCTATATTTATAAAAAATTTTCAGCAAAAATTGTTAAAAATTTTCCCAGATTATAAACGCGCTAATAAAATTTTAAAAGAATATCTTCTACTGTTACAAAATGGAGAGGTCAATATTGATGAACTGGTAATAAAAAAAAGAGTTTCAAAACCTATATCTTCATATAAAAATAAAAATCTAAATATAATTGCTGCATCTTCTCTCACCAATATACAACCTGGCGAAAGTGTAGAATATGTAATTACAGATAATAGAAGCAAAGTCTCAGAAGAGCGAGTAAAAATTAGACAAATTGCTGATTCTTATGATATAGAATATTACAGAGAAATGCTAATAAAAGCTTATAATGAAATAATGGGAAATTAAAATCTGCTGGTATAGCTCAGATGGTAGAGCAGCTGATTCGTAATCAGCATGTCAGGGGTTCAATTCCCCTTACCAGCTTTTTATAACCAATACAGAGCCAAGTATAAAATCCAACTTTGTTTTTTATAGGTGCTCTTATCCAAAACCAAATGTAAAACCCAACAGTAATTTTTTCACACAGTGCTCCTCTCTGCCATCAAAACAGTCATTTTGAGGGCTTAAGCCCGAAAAATCTCTTAATTCAAGGTTGGTTTTATATAATACAGTTTTCTACTTGAAATGACATTTGCAATATTTTTAACTTACTGTTATTAAAGTATTTTTCAACATTGAACTATGAACGTTGAACTGTAAACTTATATAATATCCCGTAATGGCAATTCATAAATTGCCCCTACTTATTCCTAATCCCTAAATCCCAAATCCTGATTTAACTTTTAACCTTGAACTTTGAACTAATAACTGACAACTATTTAAAGGCTTCAGCGCTAACAATCTCTTAATTCAAGGTTGGTTTTGTATAATAGATATTTTTAAATTTTAATATCAATATTTGAATCAGGCTCTTTTAAATATTTTATCTCTTTTTTAGGCTCATTAGATTTTTTCTTCTTTTGTTGATAGCTATTTGGAGAGGCAGTATGTTCTTCTTTATCTTTAACTTTATTATCAGTTTCTGTCTCTTCTGGCATGTTAACTTTTTCTTTGATTTGCTCTTGAAGTTTTTCAAACTCTTCTGATAAAAGACTTCTATTTATCTCACCTTGCTCCTGATAAAGGTGGAAAACTCTCTCAACCTTTATATTGTAGTTGAGAATTTGCTGCATATCTATGCTCCTTATCCCATTTACCCCTCCCTATACTTTACTAAAATAATTTTACTGCCATTTTTTTCAAACTTTACTTCATCCATAATTGCTTTTATTAAATATATGCCTCGTCCTGATGATTTGAGCAAATTATCCTCTTCAAGCGGGTTATTTATCTTTTGAAAATCAAAACCTTCTCCCATATCCTCAATGGAAACTATCATCTTTTCATAAGTAATTTCTGCTACAACAATAACCTTTTTACTCTTATCGGATTTATTTCCATGAACTATAGCATTAACTATTGCTTCTGTGTAAACAAGTCTTAAGTTACTTTCTAAATCAGTGTTTTTAATAAAACCAACAAGTTTTGCTGTTTCTAATATCTGCAAAATAGTCTCATTTACTAAATTAACTTCACTTGGAATTTCAAAAAAAATTTTATGTGTACAATATTTTACAACTTTTTCACACGATTTCATTATCTTAGCTGTATCAAGAGCTTTCATAAAAACGTGCAATATTTCATTGTCATTAATGTTATGATGGATTACATCATAGATACCATCTCTAAAGGCTTGACGAAGTTTATCAATATTAACTTTGTTGACAATTGAAATGAAAATATTGTTGATATTTGTCTCTTTTATATCCTTATGTAACTTTTCCCAATCATCACAAATATCATCATCAATTATAATAATATCATAATGTTTTTTTAATATCTCTTTGCTATCTATTTTATCTACAATATCAAGCTGGCTAAGATTTTCTTTGTTAATGAACCTGGTTATTTTATCTATAAAATTTCTTTTTGTTGATGCTATTAGGCATTTTATTTTCACTGATACATTCCTGCAAAAACTTTATTAAATGTCATGGAAATTTCTTTTATAAAGTCTTCATCTGTCTCCTGCTCCATAAGATTTACAAGAGAGGTCAGGACCTTCTCTTCTCTGTAATTTACCAATGAAGAAACAACTGCTCTTCTTACAACAATACTATTATCATTTAACTTATCCAAAAGGAAATCCAAAATTTCTGGATTCTTGGTATTACCAAGTGCAATAACAGCAGTCCTTCTTACATTAACATCTTTATCATTTAATTTCTCAATAAATATTTTTATTGCTCTTGAATCTTTAATATGATTGAGAGCAATAATAGCCTCCATCCTAATTTGAGCGTCACTATGCTCGGTAAGCTCAATTAAACGTTCAACAGCCATATAAGATTTAATTTTCCCAAGAGAAACTATAATAGCTTTTTGCAATAATACATTATCAGTATCTAATAATTCTAACATCTTAGGTACAGCTGATTCTGCACCAATATTCCCAAGACCTGTAATTGCAGCAAGCTGCATATTAATATTGTCAGAGCTTAAAGAATTTATTAATGGATTAATCAGGTAATTTTCATCAATTGTTGCAATTGCATGAGCAATTGCTTTTTTAACTCTAAAAGAATTTTCAACATTTGATGAATCTTCCTCTTCTTCAGGTTTTGGCTTTCTAACAGCTAATATATCAAGAATTGCTTTTCTCCCAGATTGTGCATCAATCCCTAACCTGCTAAACAGATATGGCAAAGCTTCCTTGCATTTTAAAATTTCAAGGCATTGAACAGCAGCAAGCCTGATTTGCCAATATTTATCTTTAAGTAGAGGAAGAATTTTTTTATATGAGGTTGTTTCTCCCTTATATGCAAGCCCAAGAAGGGCTGCTTTTCTAACATTTCCATCTTCATTTGTTAAAAGTTGCAATAAATTTGGCATCTATTATTTCCCAAAAATTTTCTCTATTTTTTCCTGTAAAGTTTGTGCTGTAAATGGCTTTACAACATAGTTGTTAACTCCAGCTTTAACAGCTTCAATTATATTCTCTTTTAAAGCTTCAGCTGTTACCATTAACACAGGAGTATCTTTTAAATTAGGGTTACTCCTAATGGCTTTGAGAAGTTCTAATCCACTCATTTTAGGCATATTCCAGTCAGTGATTACAAGGTCGATATTGTCCTTTTCAAGAATAGGAAGAGCTGTAGAACCATCATCAGCTTCTATAATATTGGTAAAACCAATCTGTCTCAAAATGTTTTTAATTATTCTTCTCATGGTTGCAAAATCATCAACAACCAAAACTTTCATTTTAGTATCAAGTGCCATTTTTCACCTCTCTATTTTTAAAATTTTATTTATTGACTTATAAGCTACATCTATCATAAAATCAATCTCTTTTTCATTTATAACATAAGGTGGCATAAAATAAATTACATCACCAAGTGGTCTTAATAATACTCCTCGTGCCACTGCTTCTTTATATACCTGAAAACCTATTCTCTGCTCCCATGGAAAACGAATCTTTTTCTCTTTATCTTTTACAATTTCTATGGCAGCTATCATACCAAGCTGCCTTATCTCTCCAATATTTGGATGATTATCAAATACCTCTAATAATTTATTATATATTTTTTCTTTTTTTTCAAGATTTTTATTAATAATTTTTTCCTCTTCAAAAATTTTTAATGTCTCCACAGCAGCAGCACAAGCTGTTGCATTGCCTGTATAACTGTGACTATGTAAAAATGCTTTTAATTTAACATAGTCATCATAAAACACATTGTAAACCTCTTCTGTTGTTAAAACCACAGATAGAGGTAGATATCCTGCAGTAATACCTTTTGAAAGGCAAATAATATCAGGCTTTATATTTGCATGCTCAAATGCAAACATTTTTCCAGTTCTGCCAAATCCAACAGCTATTTCATCAGCAATTAAGTGGATATTATATCTTTTGCAATAATCTGCTAATTTTATAAGATATTTCTCAGAATAAATATTCATACTATTGGCACATTGCACCATTGGTTCTATTATTACTGAAATAATTTCTTCATGATGCTCTTCTATAGCTTTTTGCATTGATTCAAAACACTCTGCATTACATGAGTTCCTATTGAGGTTGTATGGACAAAGAAAACAATCTGGCCCCTTTACTTTAATACAGTCAAGTAATATTGGAGCATATATCTGCTTATAAAGATCAATACCTCCAACAGAAAGTGCACCTATTGTCTCACCATGATATGAGCCTTCTATTGATATAAATTTAGTTTTTTTCTTTAAACCTATTTGCTGAAAATATTGAAAGCTCATTTTTAGTGCAACTTCAACAGCACTTGAGCCATTGTCTGCAAAAAATATTTTTCTTATATTGTCAGGCATTATTTTAATAAGTTTTTCAGCAAGAATTGCAGCTGGCTCATGAGTAAAACCTGCAAAAATAACATGCTCTAATGTGTCAAGTTGCTTCTTTATTGCATTATTAATCCTCTCATTTGAATGGCCAAATATATTAACCCACCATGAAGAAATTGCATCTAAAAGTTTATTCCCATTAATATCGTATAGGTAAACACCTTTTCCTTTAACAATGGGAATAATAGGAAACTGTTCATGATCTTTCATCTGAGTGCATGGGTGCCATATATACTTCTTGTCAATTTCCGCAAAATTCATATTTACTCCTCAATTAATAAGATGGCATTTGAAAAACTTCACATCCTGCTGGTGGTTTAAAATTAAAAAAAGCGTTGCTTAATTTAACATTTAAATATGTTTTTAAAAAAATAAGTTTAGAAATATCTCCTGTTAGATAAAAAATGTATGATTTGGCTATTTTAAAATTTTTTCTATATAGTGTAATAATTATTTTATCAAATAAAGTATTTGGTTTTTTGGGGAGAAGCTGTAAATATATGTAGTCTTTGTTATTTTTCCCTTTTACCATGGTAATATTAAACTGTTTTTCAACTTTTGTAATTCCATCAAGCAACATAAAAATAAGGTTTTTTTCTTTGTTATTCTTTGAAATATTCCCAACGTTTACCTGATTATCTTTTGGGTAATAATACCAGATTTTTTCACCATTACTGACAATAAGCTGTGTTTCAGGGAAGGTGTAATCCCATCTCATTTTATCAGGTTTTTTTAAATAAAGAGTCCCCTTAAATTCCTGCACGCTATTAACTGATTTAAAAAAAGAGATCTGTTTAAATTCAGCTTTAAAACTTGTAACATTATCATAATTTTTGTGTAAATTTTTTAGCACAAAATTTACTGTAAGTTCACTTGCAAATGCAAAATTCACATAACAGATTAAAAATATTAAAATAATCTTTTTCATTTCACTATTCCCATTCTATTGTAGCTGGTGGCTTTGAGGAAATATCATACACTACTCTATTTACTCCTCTAATTTCATTAATTATTCTATTTGAAATTTTACCTAATAACTCATACGGAAGTTTAACCCAGTCAGCTGTCATTCCATCTACACTATTTACAGCTCTAATTGCAATAACATTTTCATAAGTTCTTTCATCTCCCATAACACCAACAGTCTTTACTGGCAAGAGCACTCCAAAACTTTGCCAGATTTCTCTGTAAAGTCCTGCTGCTTTTATTTCTGATAAAATAATATCATCAGCTTCTCTTAAAATATTAAGTCTCTCTTTATTAACCTCTCCAATAATTCTAATTGCAAGCCCCGGACCAGGAAATGGCTGCCTGAAAATAATCTCATCAGGCATTCCAAGTTCTTTACCAAGCTTTCTAACCTCATCTTTGAAAAGCTCTCTCAGGGGCTCTATTAACTTTAAATTCATTTTCTCTGGAAGCCCACCTACATTGTGGTGACTTTTAATTGTCGCTGAAGGTCCCTTAAAAGAAACACTTTCAATTACATCAGGATATAATGTACCCTGAGCAAGAAACCTTACATTACCAAGCTTTTTTGCTTCTTTTTCAAAAACTTCAATAAATGTGTTTCCAATAATCTTTCTCTTTTTCTCAGGGTCAGTAACACCTTTTAGCTTTTCAAGGAAAATATTCTCAGCATCAACATAAATTAAATTTATCTTAAAATTTTCTCTGAAAATTTTTTTCACTTTTTCTGCTTCATTTTTTCTTAAAACACCATTGTTAACAAAAATACAGGTTAATTGTTCTCCAATAGCTTTATGTATTAGCACTGCAACAACAGATGAATCAACTCCCCCACTTAATCCACATATAACTCGTTCATTTCCAACAATTTTCTTTATCTGCTTAACTGTATCATTTAAAAAAGAGCCAATGTTCCAGTTAGGCTCACATTTACAAACTTCAAAACAGAAATTTTTTAATATCTCTCTGCCATAGTTTGTATGAACAACTTCTGGGTGAAATTGAACTCCCCAAATCTTTTTCTCAATATTTCTAATTGCAGCAAATGGCGAATTCTCTGTAAAAGCAATTACTTCAAAATTTTCTGGGAGTTTAATTATTTTATCTCCATGGCTCATCCATACCTGAAATGATTCAGGAAGATTTTTAAATAAAAGGTCTCTATTTTTTATCTTTAAAATAGCAAAACCATACTCATGCTTTGCTGATTTTTCAACATCTCCGTTAAAAAGAAAGCTTATTAGCTGAATACCATAGCATATACCAAGAACAGGAACTTTGAGCTCAAAAATATCTTTGCTTATAACAGGTGCATTTTCTTCATAAACACTCGCTGGACCACCTGACAAAATAATACCCTTTGGATTAAAATCTTTAATTTTTTCAATAGGTGCATTGTAAGGAAATATTTCAGAATATACACTTAACTCTCTAATTCTTCTTGCAATAAGTTGTGTATATTGGGAGCCAAAGTCAAGAATCAATACTTTATCAAAATCCATAAAAATCCTCCACTAACAATTAATAAGTCGAACCATTTCTTTAACTGCTTCTTTAAAACCAACAATAACAGCTCTTGCAACTATACTATGTCCAATATTCAGTTCATTCATATTTGGTAGCTTTGCAACAGGAGTAACGTTTCTATAATTAAGCCCATGTCCAGCATTGAGTCCCAACCCAATATTTAAGGTATATTGAGCAGCCTTCTTTAATATTTGAAATTCTTGCATTTCTACTTCTTCATTTTCTGCATCAGCGTATCTCCCTGTGTGAAGTTCCACATAATCTGCTCCTGCATCTCTACTTGCTTTAATCTGATCAAGATCTGGATCAACAAATAAACTTACAACAATGTTATTTTTATGAAAAATTTTAATATAATCCTCTATGCTATTAAAAAACTTTACCACATCAAGACCACCTTCTGTTGTTAATTCTTCTCTTCTCTCTGGTACTATGCAAACTGAATACGGCTTAACTTTAAGTGCTATTTCAAGAACATTTTCAAATAAACCCATTTCAAGGTTAAGTTTGGTTTTAATAATTTGGTTAAGCAGTATAACATCTCTATCTTGTATATGCCTTCTATCCTCTCTTAGATGAACAGTAATACATGATGCACCTGCTTCTTCAGCAATTAATGCAGCATAAATTGGGTCAGGCTCATTAATACCTCTTGCTTGCCTGATAGTTGCTACATGGTCAACATTTACTCCAAGCTTTGCCATGGAAACACTCCTAAAATAAGTTTATGGTCAACAGTTTAAAGTTGAAAAAAATTTAATAACAGATGATTGTAAATATTACAAGTATCATTTTAAGTAGAAAATCGTATAAAATATTAAATTTTAAACATAATAACAAATGAATTATATTTGTTCAACAAGTTTTTTATACAAAAATTGACATAAAAAGAATTTTATTTTATACAACTTAAAATAGTTAAAAGTGAAAATAAAAAAATTTTTATCAGTTATTTAATAATCTGTTATATATTAAAAATCTTAGGAAATTTTTATGAAACCATTTTTTAGTGACATTGGTATTAGAATCTACCATGGAGATGTAATTGAAACTTTAACTCAATTACCAGAAGAAAGCATAGACCTAATTTTTGCTGATCCACCATATAATCTTTCAAATGATGGATTTACCTGCCATGCAGGAAAAAGAGTAAGTGTAAATAAAGGGGAATGGGATAAAAGTAGAGGTGTTGAAGAGGATTTTCAGTTTCATTATAAATGGATAGAAGCATGTAAAAGAGTATTAAAATCAACCGGGACATTATGGATTTCAGGGACTTATCATTCAATATATGCTTGTGGTTTTGCACTTCAGAAACAGGGATGGCATTTAATCAATGATATATGCTGGTTTAAGCCAAATGCCTCTCCCAACCTTTCCTGTAGAATGTTTACTGCCAGCCATGAAACTCTTTTATGGGCAAAAAAAAATAAAAAAGCAAAACATTTATTTAATTATGATTTAATGAAAAATGGTGAATGGAATGATGATTTTATAAAAAAACCAAATAAACAAATGAGAAGTGTTTGGGCAATAAATACTCCTAAAAATGGTGAGAAAAAATTTGGTAAACATCCAACCCAAAAACCTGAAACATTACTTAAAAGAATTATCTTAGCATCAAGCAATGAAGGCGATATTGTGCTTGATCCTTTCTGTGGTAGTGGCACTACAGGTGTTGTAGCTATTAGATACAAAAGAAAATTTGTTGGTATAGATTCAGAAAAACAATATTTAGAAAAACTTGCTATCCCAAGAATTAGTGAGGAGCTTTTTTTACAAAAAAATTCTATATTCAATAAAATGCAAGTTAAGGAAACTATTCAAAATTATGGAGTTTTACCTTAAAATAAATTATGAAAAAGATCTGTCAAATAGCAAAAATATCAGAAGATGAGTTTTTTGATTACTTTATTAAAACTTTAAAACATAAAATAACAAAGTGGGATTACTTTGTTAATTGGGAAAAAGTTTTAAAGAATATAACTCCAATAGAACGAGAATTAAATCTTTTAAATTCTCTAATTGGCAAAGATGACTTTATAAATGAAGCGATTTCGCTTATTTTAGAGTATCCACAGGTAATAAAAGCTATTCCCAAGCTTTTGGCAATAAGAGAAAATTCTCTGGAGATTTTGGTTAATATAAATCGCTTTATATATAAAAGATTCAACTTTAAAAATAGCTCACCCACCATTGAAGAAGCAGAAAAATTTGCTGAATTTCTTTTAGAATCAGGGATTGGAAAGCTTTTAATTAATAAAAAAATTAAGAATTTAGTAGATTATGTTATAGGTGTAGAAGTTGGTTTAGATAGTAATGCCCGAAAAAATAGAATTGGCTCTTTAATGGAATCTATTGTAGAAATTTTTGTAGCTAATGCATGTTATTTAAACAATGCTGATTATATATCTCAGGCAACAGCTTCAAAAATTAAAAATAAATGGGGATTTAATATTAAAGTTGATAAATCATATAGAAAAATTGATTTTGTAATTTGTAAAAATAAAAAATTATATTTTATAGAAACCAACTTTTATGGTGGCGGTGGTTCCAAGTTAAAATCTACTGCTGGTGAATATATTACAATGAATCAATTTTGGAAAAAACAGGGAATAGAATTCATCTGGATTACTGATGGACAAGGATGGATTAAAACCCAAGCCCCTTTAAAAGAATACTTTTATCAAGCTGACTATTTGTTGAATTTAGAAATGCTACAAAAAGGATATTTAAGTGAAATATTAAAAAACTAAACTGTAATGAATAAAAAAAGCATCTTAAAATTTATAAATATAGCTATTATTGCTACTATTATTTATCTCTCTTTTAGGTATATGTTTCAAATTTCCAAAGAATTGTCCTGTGAGAAGGTAATTGCTGCTTTCAATTCTGTTCAGATAAATTACATTATATGGGCATTAGGCTTGACCATTTTAAACTATATAATTATTACATTTTACGATATTTCTGTTGCTTCACAGCTAAAATTGAAAATTCCTTTGAAACGTTTGTCATTAATCTCACTCATTACATTTATAATAAATAATAATCTTGGCTTCGGTGCCTTCCTTGGTGGAATTTTAAGGTTCCGTTTTTTTACAAAAATGAATATAAATATTAAAGATATTGGTAAATACCTTGTTATTTTATCATGGGTTTACTGGGTTGGTTTAATATTTCTATCTTTAATAACTTTTTTATTTATTGAGCCAAATTATATGTTTAACCTGCCATTTACTAATATAAAATTTTCAGGTTATGAAATAGGAATAGCTTCTTTAGTTATTTTATTAGCTTTTTCATCATTATCAATAATAAAAGATATTTTTAATTTAAAATGGAAAATTCTATTTCCAATAGCAAGTAGCAAAAGATTGGTGATTATCACTATAATTTCTACTCTTGATTGGCTCTTATTATCATTTGTATTCTACTTTTTACTTCCAAATGGATTATCTTTTGAAAATTTTTTTCCAATATTTTTAGTTGCTCAGATTGGTGCAGTTACAAGTCATGTCCCAGCAGGAATAGGAGTTTTTGATTCAATTATAATTTATTACCTGAAAAATATTTTCAATGTTAATACTCTATTTTTATCTTTGCTTCTCTATAGGGTAATCTATTTTATCCTTCCAATGATTATTGCACTTTTAATGTTGCTTATTTATGAAAAAACATATAAAGCTTAACTTCTAAAACTTATTTTTATTGCTTTCTCAGGACAGGCTTTAATACAGCTAAAACATCTTATACAATTCTGATCCTTAGGAATTTCATCTAATTTTAATGACATGGGACAAACTGCCTCACATTTTAAGCATTTAGTGCATTTTGTCAAATCTTTCTCTAACTGGAGAAAAGAGAATCTGTTAAATAAAGAGTATATTGCTCCAAGAGGACAGAGGTATCTACAAAATGGCCTTTTGGAAATTATAAAAAAAATTATAAATATTATCAATATTGATAATTTCCAGTAATATAGAAAACCTATCATTTCTTTCAAAGAAGGTATTAGCAGTGGTAGAGGCAAACCTGCTTCAAGAGTGCCAGCAGGACAGAGATACTTGCAAAAAATAGCTGAGCCATATCCAAAATTGTCTGTAAGAAATATTGGTAAAATAATTACCATAATAACTAAAATGAGATATTTTAAATACTTAAGATACGAAAAATTAATTTTAAATTTTTTTGTAGGTATTTTATACAATATTTCTTGAAATAAACCAAAAGGGCATGCCCAGCCACATACAATTCTCCCTAACAACATACCTATTGTTCCTAAAAAACCTATTACAAAAATACCAAAATAATACTTACCAAATGCAATACCTGCTTTTAAACCAGTAAAAAAGTTTTGCATTGCTCCTATTGGACATGCAAAAATACTTGCAGGGCAAGAATAGCAATTTAATCCTGGTGAACATATATATTTTAGATTTCCTTGATAAATTCTCCCTGTGAAAGGAAATAGCAGATAAATATTGTTAAATATTGTAAATAATACCTGAAAAATTTTTCTCTTAATTTTCATTAACCAATACCAATACAGCTAAGACAGATAGATATAGCTTTTTTAAAAATAACCTTGTTTTCTCCAATTATAATTCCTGTAATCATAAAGCAGATAAATAAAAATAAAATAATATATTTAATCCTTATTTTCCTCATTTTTAATCTCTACTTTTAATTTTTTAATTGTACGTTTCTCTATTTTTAATGCTGTGAATTTAAAATTTTTATAAAATGTAACTTCATGCTCCTCAGGAATTTTACCAATGTTTGCAATAAAAAATCCAGCAATTGTTGATTCATCTTCATGGGGTAAATCTGTTGAAAAAATTTCATTAAATTTTTTTATTGAAAAATCTCCATCCAATATATAAGTTGAATCATCTATCTTAATAAACTTTTCATTTTCTGTATCAAACTCATCTTGAATTTCACCAACTATCTCTTCTAAAATATCCTCAAGAGTAACAATTCCCTCAAAACCACCATACTCATCTACAACAACTGCAAGATGAATTTTGTTCTGCTTCATTTTTTTTAATAAAAATTCTATTTTTGTAAACTCTGAAGTATAAAACACTTTCTGTAGATTATTGATAATATCATCTTTAGTAATATTCTTTTTTGTTGTAAAAAGATTTAAAAAAGTCTTTGTATGGAGAATTCCTATAATATTATCTATATTTTTCTTATAAACTGGGTATCTTGAATAATTGTTTTCATTCATGGTTTTTATTATTTCATCAATACTATTCTCTATATTCAACATTATCACATCAATTCTTGGAATCATAACATCCTTTACTATAAGTTCACTAAACTCCAACAAATTGTTAAGCATCTCTCTTTTATCTTTATCAAGAAATCCACTTTTTTCACCGGTGAGAATAAGAGTTTTTAATTCTTCCTTGGAAATGTAAATTTTATCTTTTGTAGATTTTACTGAAAAAATTTTCAAAATCAAACCTGAAAAAAAAGTTGTAATATATAAAAATGGTTTTAAAATAAAAATTATCTTTTCTATAATATTAGCAGCAAAGAAAGATACCTTTTCAGGATAGGTGGAAGAGTAAACTTTAGGTGTGATTTCTGCAAAAATTAAAAGTATAAATGTCATAATTATAGTAGAATAAACAATCCCTGAGTTACCAAAATATTTTAGAAATAGATAAGTTGAAATAGAAGATGCTGCAACATTTACAAGATTATTACCAAGAAGTATGGCACCTATAAGAGATTCTTTATCATCTAACAGCTTTTTAATTTTTTCTGCTTTTTTAACCTTCTCCCTTACAAGATGGATTAACTTAAATTTGTTAAGAGCAAAAAAGGATGTTTCTGAACCTGAGAAAAAAGCAGATAAAATAATTAAAACAATTAGCAAAATTGTAAGCCATAAATCTATTATTGATGACTCATCCATAATAATCTATTATTAAATTTACGTTTTAAAGTCAATATTTATTGAAGAAGAATTATTTTTCTGATAATTACCACTTATGGAAATAATTATTTCAATGGTATTATACAATAACACTTTTCATGAAATAGAGCCTATATTAAAAGAGCTTAACAAAGTTAGGTTAAAGAAAAGAATATGTATTGTTGATAATAGCCAGAATAGTTTAAATGAATCATTATTAAGCAAATTTGCCATAGAATATATAAAAACAGGAAAAAATTTAGGCTTTGGCAAGGGTCACAATATAGTTTTTAGAAAATATATAGAAAAATCAGAAATATTTTTAATTTTAAATCCTGATATATTTATTGAAGCTAAACATATTGAAAAAGCATACAATTTTATGATTAACAATAAAGAAATAGGCATCTTAGCACCAAAAGTTTTACACAATACAGAGGAATACCATCTTTCCTCAACATGCCATTTAATTCCAACGCCATTTAACCTTTTCTCTAAAAGATTTTTTCCAAATTTTTTTAAAAAATCAATAGATTTTTACAATCTTGAAGCAATGAAAAAAGAGCAAATTCAATTTGTACCCAATCTTTCAGGTTGCTGCTTATTTATTAGCAGTAATGCATTCAAAAAAGTTGGCTATTTTGATGAAAGATTTTTTCTATATATGGAAGATGTTGACTTTGTTAGAAGGGTTGCTAAATATTTTTATACAATTTATTTTCCTGAAATAGAGGCATTACATAAAAGAGCCAGCTTATCGTATAGAAAAATTAAATACTTGTTAATTCATTTAATTTCTGCTATTAAATATTTCAACAAATGGGGCTGGTTTTTTGATAGGGAAAGAGATAAAATAAATAAAAAAACATTAAGTTTATTAAATAATTTTAATTACAAAGTCAAGGAGGAGTTTAATGAGGAAAAGTTTGATTAGTCTGATTTTTTTTACATTTTTAACAACCAATCTTTTTGCTGGTGTAATTGCCACATATAAAGTTAATGGCAAGAAATATAACTTTACTGACAATGACCTGAACTTTTATCTTAAAGATATACCTGTACAGTTCAGGCAATTTATTTTAAGAAATAAAAAAAGATTTGCTGAAAATATCATTCTTCAAAAAGTTGGAGCAATAGAAGCTAAAAAGGAAAAACTGGATAAGAATCCAGATGTAAAAAGACAAATTCAGATTCAAATTGACAGAATTTTATACAAAGCTTATTTAAAGGAGAAAGTCAATAAAATAAAAATCAGTGACAGAGAGGTTAAAGAATATTACAATAAAAATAAAGCCCATTTTATTGAAAAAGCTAAATACAAATATTCACAAATTCCATTAAAAAGTAAGAAAGAAGCTGAAAAAGTTTACAATGAAATTAAAAAAGGGAAAAAATTTGAAGTTTTAATGGCAAAATATCAGAAAAACCCTTTTGCAGCTCTATTTCAAAATAGTTTCAGAGAGGCTGACAAATTACCTAAAAAAGTTTTGTCAGTGTTAAAAAATTTAAAAAAGGGTGAAATTTCCAAGCCTTTTAAATATAATGACAAATATTTAATAATTAAATTAGTTGATAAAAAAGAGCCAAAAACATTGAGTTTTGAGCAGATAAAAGAAAAAATCAGAAAAATCTTATTTGAGAAAAAAGCTGAAAAAATTCGAAGTAAAATCAGGAACAGGTTATTAAAGGAATATAAAATAAAATTTGTTAAATAAAGAGGTAGTAAGATACTCTACTTTTATTTAATTGTAATTACAGGTTTTGTTACTCTAATTTTGACACCACTAACTATTTCAGGTGCAAATTATCTAAATTTACTTGATTACCCAACTTCACAAAGAAAAATTCATTCAAAACCCACCCCCTTTTTAGGGGGTTTTATTATATTTTTTGTTACCTCTTTAATACCTTTTTTAATCATAAAAAATCAGTTCGTAAATTTGGTTATTCTTTTTGGTATGTTCATTTTTGTATTAGGAATTATTGATGATATTTTTGATATTCCAGCTTTAGCAAAACTTTTCTTTCAGATTTTAATTGTTTCTTTCTTTATTTATAAGCTTCCATCAATTTATTGGGTAAATTTTTTTCAAATTAAAATTTTTAATTTTCTATTTACACTTTTCTGGATAATATTTGTAATTAATTCAATTAATTTAATAGATGGTGTTGATGGACTTGCAGCAGGATTAAGCTTTATACTTTTTACAAGTGTTTTAAGTGTTGCAATCCAAAATTCTTACAAAGACCTCATTCTGTACTGTTTAATTGTTAGCTCAGCTCTTGCAGCTTTTTTAAGATTTAATATTCCACCTGCTAAAATTTTTCTTGGAGATAGTGGCAGTTTATACCTTGGCTTTATAATTTCAGCAATGAGTTTACTAATATACTCAAAAACTGTTGTTTCATTTTCCTTTTTAATGCCAGTGTTATTTCTTATAATTCCTTTAATGGATGTTATAAGGGTTGCTTTTAATAGAATGAAAAATAAAAAAAGTATCTTTAAATCAGATAAAGAGCATATACATCATAAATTAATGGACCTTGGTTTTACTGACAGGCAGGTAATTTTACTACTTTACACTTTATCCTGCTTTATCTCTATAATTACATTGAAGAATTATCTTATTAATTTAAAAATAATAGCAATCTCTGTTATAGGAATCTTTTATGTTTCACTTCTTTTTATTAAAATTCTTCAACCTTTTAATTTTAAAAAAAAGGTTAAAAGATTAAATTATCTTATTAGAAGAGCAATTAGAAAATTAGTTAAAGGTGAAATTTACACTACAAAAAGTAAATCTCTCCTAATTGTCAATATTGTAACCATTTTCTCAATAGTTGGAATATACATTCTCTTTTATAAAGCTGAAAACTGGAATCTACAAAAATCTCTGATTTTTATTCTTATAGTCCTTTTAATGCTTGCCAACCAGATGTTTAATTCAAAGGATGATACTGTAAAAATTTTTTCAAATTTTATTGTTTTCTGGATTTATTTCTATATTATTTTCCGAGTTAATAAAGAATTTTTCTATTTATCCAATATTATTGTTATGCTATTATTTATTTTAATACTATTTAGGACTTTTATAAAAAAACAGTTTGACCTTTTCATATACAATCCACTTGAAATTTTAATAATTCATGTTATAATTATTCTTCTTTTATCAATAAAAGATGTTAATTTAATGTTAATTATAAAGATATTTATAGTATACTATTCAACAAAGAGTTTTTTTATTAAAGAAAATAGGGAATATAAAATATTTTTGCCAATTACTATAATTTTATTAAGTGTTGGTCCCTTTTTAAATTTGCTTCAAAATATTAAATAAAAGGATATAATATGTTAAAATTTCTATCTTTTTTATTAATTTTTTTTATTTTAAACTCATTTTGCTTTTCTGAAAGTTACATAGTGAAATTAAAAAATGCCCACTCTTATCAAGAATTTGTTAAATATTACAAAAGAGAAAGTAATTTAAAAAACTTTGCAGTTAATGGTGTTAAAATTATTCCAAACAGAATTCATAGATTTCATTTTATTAAAAGTAATAATAGTACCATTAAAAGCTATAGTAATAATTTTTCAAACACTACTGATCCAATGCTTGGTGAGCAAACATGGCTTCAAGTGGTTAATGGTCTAAAACTAATTGATATTTCAAAAGGTAGTGGTATTATTGTTGGTCTGCTCGATTCTGGTGTTGAACTTGATCATGAAGATTTAAATGGTCAATTTTTAAAATATTACAATGTAGCAGAAGATTCTTATGATGTTTCTGATGGCTTTGGCCATGGCACATCAGTTGCAGGAATAATAGGTGCAATTGCAAATAATGGTGTGGGAATAAGAGGTGTTGCTCCTGATGTAAAATTTGTTGTTGCTAAAATTAACAAAGGAGCATCCCCTACATTTGATGATTATTCAGTTGCCAAAGGGATTTATTATCTGGTTGATAATGGTGCTAAAGTTATAAATATGAGTATTGAAATGAGTCAGAGCAATCAGGCAATTGAAGATGCAATCTCTTATGCAAAAGAAAAAGGTGTAATTTTAGTTGCAGCAACTGGCAATGGTGGTAATGATGAAGAAAGTTATCCTGCGAGTAACAGTTATGTTCTTGGAGTTGGCTCTGTTAATAATGATTTTGAAAAAAGTTCATTTTCTGATTACGATAATCAGACTTTCATATTTGCACCAGGAGAGCAGGTTTTAACCACTTATATTGGAGATTCTTATTTAAAACAAACAGGTACATCTTTTTCTGCACCTATAGTAACAGGTATAATTGCAGACCTATTATCACTTAATCCATATTTTTCTTTGGATAATATAAAAGAGATTATTCTCTCCCATGCATATTATGATGTTACAGAAAAGTATAAAGTTGTTGATCTTTCTGATTCAGCATATGGTACAGGTGTATATATACAGCTTAATAAAACTCAATTTTTATACGGTGATTATCTATACTTAAGCCTTATATTGCCACCTTTAAGCAGTAACTTTGATTTCTACTTTGGTTTTATAATGCCAGATAATAATGTAGCTGTTTTGCATTATAACAATGGATTATACTATACTTCACTTAATTCCGATTATTCTCCAACCTGGACTTTCTCTAAAATTGAGCATTACTCATCCTTAACTCTGTATGGTGATGCTAATTCAGTTTCAACACCTTTAAAACTTGAAGGGAATATAATTTACGGCACATATAAAGCCTGTGCACTATACAGAAAAGATAACAGAATAGTTGGTTATGTTAATTGCCAGGAATTTAATATTTCAAAATAAAATTAATAGGGGTCAACAATGGAATATTATATGGGATTAGATCTTGGTTCATCTATGAGCAAAGGTGTAATAATTGATTCTCAGAGCAAAGTTATTGCAAAACATTTAGTGAAAACAGGTTATAGCTTTTCAGAAGCAGGTAGAACTTTAAAAGAAAACCTCCTTAGAAAAGCTAATCTAAAAATTGAACATATTAAAAATATTGTCTCATCAGGTTATGGTAGAAAAAATGTTGAGTTTGCAAATAGCTTTAAAACAGAGATAATTTGTCATGCTAAAGGAGCATATTACTATTTTAAAAAGCCTGGAAAAATAATAGATATAGGTGGACAGGATAATAAAGTGATTACAATAGATGAAACAGGAAGTGTACTTAATTTTAAAATGAATAGAAAATGTGCAGCAGGTACAGGAGCTTTTATTGAAGAAACAGCAAACAGACTTGGGATAGAGTTAAACAAGTTAGAAGATTTTGCAAACAGAGCAACTGAGGATATTACTATTGCAAGTTTTTGCACTGTTTTTGCACAAACAGAGATTATCAGATTAATTAAAGAGGGACAATCTGTTGAAAATATTTCAAAAGGAATCTTTAACTCAGTTTGTCAAAGAATAATAGAAATGGATACTTTTGGTGATTCTATTATTTTAACAGGTGGAGTAATTGCAAATTTCCCTATAATCAAAAAACTTATTGAAAATAAAACAGGCTGTGAGGTGTTAATCCCTGAAAATCCTCAGTTTTGTGGAGCTTTTGGTGCTGCATTAATTGCATCAGGAAGTTTCTAAATCTTCTTAGCAGCAAAACCAAGAGCTTTTTCAATCCACTTTACATTAACAAAGCCAGCATTAATAAGACGTTTTTTTACACCTGCTGGAATATTTTTTCCTGCTTTTACTCCAGGCTTACCTGTATAATGAAACAGGTGCCTGTTAGATTTTAAAACTTTAAAAAGATTATTATAAAAATCTTGAGAATATAAAAAACCTGCTCTCTTAAGTCGGGGTGGATCATGAATAATAGCATCAAAATAGTTTTCAGGAAAAGTCTCTATAATCTCTTCTGCATTTGCAATAATTTTTATAATATTTTCTGCTGTAAATAATTGAGATGAAGCTTGATTCTTCTTTGCTATTTCAAGCATGTATGGATCATTATCAATTGTAAATACAATCTTAGCTTTCTTAGCTGAATAAATAGCGGTGTAACCAAGACCTGTACATATATCAAGTACCCTGTAACTACTTTTTATTGGTATTGAATTTATTTTGTATAATGTATCTTCAATAGGTGTTATTTTTGCAGTTTGATGCATTCTAATTCCATCAACTTCCACACTGCCATTAATTAATTTGTAATGAGAATATCGTTTGAGCATATTAAGAGAGGTTATTTGTTAAGGTCAAAAATATATTTAAAACCTGTATAAAGATAATTTACCTGATTAAAATCATCATCTTTTTCATTTTGTTCAAGTGAGTAAAGTAGCACAAGGGAAAATTTTCTATCAAATGATATTTCATAAGAAAAGGAAAATTTCTGAGTTTTTTCATCCTGAAGCATATAAATATTTTCATAGGTTCCAGCAACATTTGTATCTATATATTGATACAAGAAATCAAACTTGTTATTGTTAAAAAATTTTGTAATATTAATCTGGTATTTTTTCTCTGTAAGGTTAAAATCATTAAGTTTTTGAAAGTAATCTTTCTGGTAAATGTATGAAAACTTGGAGGCAATATTGTAACCAAGATATTGCTCAAAGTCAAAGTTATAACTTCTTTTTAAAAATCTCTCTTTCTTTTTAGCAACAGGTATAAATTCTGAAGTTTCATCATTGTAACCAATTTTCAATGAAGATTCATCAGGAAGATTTATTTTAATATTAGGTGTGATACTTTCACTTTTAATATCAAAATATTTGTGCAATTTGTCATTTTCAAATGAATCTCTTTTTTTATTTTCTAATTTAAGGTTGATTTTTCCTGAAATTATGTTATTTTCAATAATGGAAAGTGCAGGATTATAATATTTTATTTTAAAATTTTCCTGATGCAGAAGGTAATTGTTAAAAATATTGTCTCCTGCAAAGAGAAAACTACTCATTAATAGAAATAGAAGTATTATGGATATTTTTCTCATACTATATGAATAAAATATTTTTTAAAAAAAATCAACAAAAACTTGACAAAAAATTAAATTGATATTAATACCGCACACCTGACCATTAACTTACTGAAATGAAAGGAGTATAATTATGACAAAATCTGAAATTGTTAAAAAGCTTGCAGAAAAAGAAAACCTTAAAAGGAAGATAGCTGAGGAGATAGTTGACATAGTTTTTGACAGTATGAAAGAGGCACTTGTAAATGGTGATAAAGTAGAGATTAGAGGCTTTGGCACTTTTAAAGTTAAGCAGTACAAACCGTACGAAGGGAGGAACCCCAGAACTGGGGAGGTGATCCATGTATCAGAAAAGAAATTGCCTTTTTTTAAAGTTGGCAAAGAGCTTAAAGAAAAGCTTAACTCTTAGTATTTCTCTATTACTGTTTACAATAATAACTCTACACTCAGAGGATTTGTATATTTACAAAAACAGTAATGGCAATATTTTGCTTACTAATATTACAAGTGTCCATATTAACAAAGAGTATAAAGTAGTTAAAAAGATTAAGCTAAAACCTGTAAAATTCAATATTGTTAAAAGTTACAATTTACCCAATGTTATCCATATTTTAAAAAAGGTAGCACAAGACTACAACATTGACTATAAATTATTAAAATCAGTAGCTCTTGTTGAGTCAAACCTACAGCATAATGTTGTGTCTAATAAAGGTGCAGTTGGAGTAATGCAGTTAATGCCAGAAACAGCCTCACGATTTGGTGTAAAAAATTTGAACAACATAGAGGAAAATATCCGTGGTGGTGCAAGATACCTGAAATATCTATTAAAAAAGTTCAATGGTAATACAAAGTTAGCACTTGCTGCATACAATGCTGGTGAAAATTCAGTAACCAGGTATAATGGTGTGCCACCATATCCGGAGACACGAAGATATTTGCATAAAGTTCTCTCTCTTTACAAGCAATTTTTGCATAATGAAAAATTTTTTTAATATTTCAAATTGCCTTACTTTTTCAAGAATTATTTCAATAATTCCAGTTGTTATATTACTCTACTTTGAAAACAGGGTAACTTCTTTAATAGCTGGAATTATTTTTTCTCTTGCTTTTATAACAGATTTTTTTGATGGCTATATTGCAAGGAAATATAATCAGGTAACTACATTTGGCAAATTTATAGACCCACTTGCAGATAAATTAATGGTTCTTGCAGCTCTTATAATGCTCGTTCATCTTAACAGAGTGCCAGCCTGGGTAGCAATTGTTATTTTGTCAAGAGAATTTGCAGTTACAGGATTGAGGGCAATTGCTGCAACAGAAGGTATTGTTATTCAGGCATCACCATCTGGTAAAAACAAAGTTGGCTATCAGATAGCAGCATTAATACCACTTATTATTTATTACCCCTTTCTTGGTTTAAACTCCAAAGCAATTGGCTACTTTTTTCTATACATCTCCCTTGTTTTAACAATAACCTCTGGAGTAAAATATTTTTACACTTTTTTTAAAGAAGTAAAATAATGCTTGTTTCTGTTATAATTCCTGTTTATAATAGGGAGAGTTATATTTATCATGCTGTTATGTCTGTTTTAAATCAGACATACAAAAATTGGCAGCTAATTATTATTGATGATGCTTCAACAGATGACACATATTTTTCTATATTCAAATTAATTGACAATAAAAAAATTTTTTACTTCTATAACAGTAGTAATAGAGGTGTAAGTTTTTCAAGGAATAAAGGTATTAAACTTTCAAAGGGGGAATATATTGCATTGCTTGATTCAGATGATTACTGGCTTCCAGATAAACTTGAAAAGCAGATAAAATACATGCAGGAGAAAAATTTTAAAATATGCCAGACAGATGAATTCTGGTTGAGAAAAAATAGATTTGTTAACCCAAAAAAAAAACATAAAAAAATAGAGGGTGATATTTTTTTTAAATCATTGGAGCTTTGTATTGTCAGCCCCTCTGCTGTATTAATACATAGAGATGTTTTTAATGATATTGGCTACTTTGATGAAAATTTAATTGCCTGCGAAGATTATGACTTATGGCTAAGAGTTTCATTAAAATATAAAGTTGGGCTTTTAAATGAGAAATTAATTGTAAAAAGAGGTGGCCATGACAATCAACTTTCAAAAATCCCTGCTATAGATAAATATAGAATTTACTCTCTATTAAAATTATTAAATGAGCAACAATTAGATAATTTAAAGAAAAAAGCTCTTTTAAATGTTTTAAGAAAAAAAATAGATATTTATACAAATGGAGCATTAAAAAGGGGAAAAATAGAAGAATATTTAAAATATAAAGCTTTATTAAAAAAATTAAGGGAAAAGTATGGAAATCAAAAAATTTGAATTTCTTGATGAAATTTCTTTTACTGGTGCAGATGATTTCAAAAAATTAAAAGAGTCAGTTGAAAAAATTGGTATTCAACAACCTATCATTTTGTTAAAAAGAGAAAATTCTTTCTATATAGTTGATGGCTACAAGAGGGTAAAAATTTATAAAATCAAAGATTTTCCTTATTCAATAATTGAAAAATCTTTTACTAATGAAGAAATTTTACTTGAATATTGCAAAAAAAATGCATTTAGGGATTTTAACGACATTGAAATTTCAAATATTTTAAAAGTTATCAATAAATACTTCAACAATAGCTTGGAGTTAATTAAAAAGGTTTTTAATTGTTTGGAAATTAAATATTCTGATAAAATAGTTGAAAAATACTTAACTCTTCAAAATTTAACATTAGATGCAAAAATAAGATATATTAACAATACGTTAAATAAAAATATAGGTTTAAAGCTCTCTAAAATAAATGAAAAAGCACAAAATTATATATTAAAATTATTTGATAATCTAAAACTTAATAATAACAAACAGAAGCGAGTGTTTGAAATGCTATTTGACCTTTCTAAAAGAAAGGATTTAAGCATTGATAAATTAATTGAGGAATTTTTCAGCAAATTTATAAATGAACCGTATACAAAAAAACTTGAAATAGATTTTTTTGATAAACTAATTTCCATTCACAGCCCCAATTTCTACAAATTTAATCTTAAATTTAATGATTTTAAAAAATCATTTATAGGAAAAGGTTTAAGCAAGGTAAATTGCTATTCACCATCTCTTTTTGAAGATGAAAATTTTAAAATTGAGATTTTTTTTTCAAACTTAGATGAGCTTTTAAAGAAATTGAAGTTAATTGAAAAAAATATAGAATGTTTATTAAAAGAGCAGGAGTATAATGAGCTTTTCAATTGAAAAAATATACATACATAAAGATTCTGTAGACTCAGAAATTGCTAAAAATACATTAAAAATTCTAAAAAGAACTCCTTACAAAATTGTAGACTCACTGCCACCTACAACTACTCTTAATCATGGAAAAAAAATAATCTATCTGTGTGAAAATAAACAAAACTTTTTAAAAAAGTGCCCTGGCACTCCTATATATCTCTGCTGTCTTTACAATGTGTTACACATAGCTGAGCATTGCCCGATGGATTGCAGTTATTGTATTTTACAAATATATTTTCAAAATCCTTATTTAACAATTTTTACAAATATTGACAAAATGATGGAAGAGCTCGAGTATGCTGAAAAGCAAAGAAAAATAGTAAGGGTTGGCACAGGAGAATTTACAGATAGCTTTGCATTGCAAAAATTTGGTAAATGGAATGAAATCTTAATACCTTTTTTTTCAAAATCAAAAAAAATGTTTTTAGAATTAAAAAGCAAATATATTGATAAAGATTTTTTAAACTACTCATCACATAACAGGAGAATCATTATTTCATTTTCTTTAAACACATTTTCAGTTAATAGAAAAGAAGAGCTTCTAACATCTTCAATTGAACATAGGATTAAACTTGCAAAATTGGCTTTTGAAAATGGTTTTATAAATTCATTTCACTTTGATCCTATAATTGATTATCCTGATTGCGAAAAAGATTATGAAAAAGTTGTAAATCTACTTTTTGACAATATTCCTGATAAAAATATTTGCTGGATTAGCTTAGGTTGTCTCAGATTTATACCAGCTTTAAAGGATATTGCCACTAAAAGATTTCCAAATACCAAAATTTACTACAATGAATTTCATACAGGCCTTGATGGCAAGTTTAGATATTTTATACAAAGAAGAATAGAACTTTATAAAAAAATTGTCTCTTTTATTAGAAAAAGGAGTAAAATTGTTCCACTCTATTTTTGCATGGAAAATAGGAAGGTATGGAAAAAAGTTTTTAACTTTGCTCCAGAAAATAATTTTCAATTGTCAAAATACCTTGATAAATCAGTAATAGAAGTTGCAAAAAAATTTTAAATTCAGCAACTTCCTTAAACATCAGCAAAAACTGAACTTTGAATCAATGTAAAATCTTCCAGTTAACTGTTAAATTAATATTGAATTTTTTAAAAATATATTGTATACATTGATAATTTCAATATAAAAATAAATGGAGGTATTTTATGAGTGATTACACTGAATTTATTGAAAAATTAGAGCAGTTAAATAGTGAAGCAGAAGCAGGCGGTGGGGAAAAGAGAATTGAAAAACAGCATAAGTCTGGAAAATTAACTGCAAGGGAACGACTATCCAAATTTTTTGATGAAGGCACTTTTGAAGAAGTTGGAAAATTTGTAGTTCATAGATGTACAGATTTTGGTATGGAGAAAAATAAATTTCTTGGAGATGGTGTTGTTACAGGTTTTGGCAAGGTAAATGGAAGGTTAGTTTATGCATTTGCCCAAGATTTTACAGTGCTTGGTGGTTCTTTATCTCTAACCCATGCTGAAAAGATATGCAAAGTTATGGATATGGCAGCAAAAAATGGAGCACCTATTGTTGGGCTTAATGACTCTGGTGGTGCAAGAATTCAAGAAGGGATAACTGCTCTTGCAGGTTATGCTGAGATTTTCAAAAGAAATACTTTGTACTCTGGTGTTATTCCTCAAATTTCTGCAATTTTAGGTCCATGTGCTGGTGGTGCAGTTTACTCTCCTGCAATAATGGATTTTATTATTATGACTGAAAAAACAAGCTACATGTACATAACAGGTCCTCAGGTTATTAAAGCAGTTACAAGTGAAGATGTTGACCATGAGACACTTGGTGGAGCTAATACCCATATGACAAAATCAGGAAATGTACACCTTGCAGGAAAAAATGACGAAGACACAATAGCAAAGGTTAAGGAACTTCTCAGTTACTTACCTCAGAATAACAGAGAGAAACCTCCTGTTGAAACTTGCAATGATGCCCCTGATAAAGTTATACCTGAATTAAATAAAGTTGTTCCAGCTAATCCAAAAGTTCCTTATGATATGAAAAAGGTTATTAAATTAATAGCAGACAATGGCAAATTTCTTGAAATTCAGCCCAAATTTGCTGCTAACATGATTGTTGGTTTTATTAGATTAAATGGTGAGGCCGTTGGAGTTATTGCCAATCAGCCAGCATGGCTTGCAGGTTGCCTTGATATTAATTCTGCTGATAAATGTGCAAGATTTGTTAGAACATGTGATTGCTTTAATATTCCCCTTCTTGTGCTTGAAGATGTTCCTGGTTACCTACCTGGAACTAATCAGGAATATGGTGGAATTATTAGACATGGTGCTAAAATTATCTTTGCATTTGCTGAAGCAACAGTACCTAAAATTACTGTAATTACAAGAAAGGCTTACGGCGGTGCATATTGTGCAATGAATCCAAGGCATTTAAGAGGAGATTATGTTTTTGCATATCCAACAGCAGAAATTTCTGTAATGGGACCTGAAGGAGCTATTAACATAGTTTTTAGAAAAGAATTGCAAAACTCAGATAATCCTGAGCAGAGAAGGCAAGAATTAATTAAAGAGTATAGAGATAAATTTGCAAATCCATACAAAGGAGCAAATCTTGGATATATAGATGCTGTTATAAAACCAGAGGATACAAGGAAAATTTTGATTAAATCATTTGAATCGCTAAAAAATAAAAAGGATGAAAATCCATGGAAAAAGCATGGTAATATTCCATTGTAAAAATAATGCAGATACTTTACTTTTTTCTGAAAATAATTTTTTTAATACTTGGTCTAATAGTTAGTATTGGTATTAGCAAAATATTGTACAACAAAGTTGTTATAAAAGTATTTAAAAAATTAGAAAACAAACAAAGAGGGGCTAAAAATGGGTGATTACAAAGAATTAAAGAAACAATGGGAACAATCAGTAGAAAAGGCTCTTTCAAAATATCCTGAAAGGAGAGAGACTTTTCAAACAACATCTGAAATTGAAATCAAAAGACTCTACACTCCTGAGGATATTCAAGGGAAAGATTATGCTGATGAAGTGGGTTTTCCAGGATTATACCCCTTTACAAGAGGTGTACAGCCTACAATGTATAGAGGTAGATTCTGGACAATGAGGCAATATGCTGGATTTGGGACTGCTGAAGAAACAAATAAAAGATACAAATATCTTCTTGAACAGGGGCAAACTGGTCTATCAGTGGCTTTTGACCTTCCAACTCAGATTGGTTATGATTCTGATAGTGAATTATCCTCTGGAGAAGTGGGAAAAGTTGGAGTAGCAATAGATAGTCTTAAAGATATGGAAATTCTTTTTGATGGAATTGACCTTGGCAAGGTTAGTACTTCAATGACAATAAATTCTCCTGCTTCAATTTTATTATCAATGTATATTGCAGTTGCAGAAAAGCAGGGGGTTGCCATTGAGAAATTAAGAGGCACAATTCAAAATGATGTGTTAAAAGAGTACTTTGCAAGAGGAACATATATTTTTCCACCAAAAGAATCAATGAAGATTATTACAGATATTTTTGAGTATTGTAAGGACAATCTGCCAAAATGGAATACAATATCAATTAGTGGGTACCATATTAGAGAGGCAGGTTCAAGTGCTGTTCAAGAAGTTGCTTTTACACTTGCTGATGGCATTGCTTATGTTGATGCTGCAATTAAAGCAGGTCTTGATGTTGATTCTTTTGCTCAACGTCTTTCCTTTTTCTTTAATGCTCATAATAATTTTATTGAAGAAATTGCAAAATTTAGAGCTGCAAGAAGATTATGGGCAAAAATTATGAAAGAAAGATTTAAAGCCAAAAATCCTCGTTCTATGATGCTAAGATTTCATACTCAGACAGCAGGCTCTACTTTAACAGCACAGCAACCTGACAATAATGTTATTAGAGTTACTTTACAGGCTCTTGCTGCTGTACTTGGCGGGACTCAGTCTCTTCATACAAATTCAAGAGATGAAGCTCTCTCTCTTCCTACGGAGGATTCTGTGAGAATTGCATTAAGAACCCAGCAAATTATCGCTTATGAAAGTGGAGTTGCAGATAGCATTGATCCATTTGCAGGGTCTTATATGGTAGAAAAATTAACAGATGAAATTGAAGAAAGAGCAATGGAATATATTCAAAAAATAGATGATATAGGTGGAATGATTAAAGCAATTGAAACAGGTTTTGTCCATCAGGAGATTAGTGACAGTGCGTATAAATATCAGAGAGCTGTTGAAAAATTAGAGCAGATTGTTGTGGGAGTTAATAAATTTCAAATAGAAGAAGAAGATAAAAAAGAGTTGTTGAAAATAGATGAAGAAGTTGAAAAATTTCAAGTAGAAAAACTAAAAAAAGTTAAAGCAGAGAGAGATAATAATAAAGTAAAAGAGAGCCTCAATGAATTAAAAATAGCTGCATCAGAAGGTAAAAATATAGTTCCTTTTATACTTTCAGCTGTAAAAACCTATGCAACATTACAGGAGATTTGTGATACTTTAAGAGATGTTTTTGGTGAATATCAGGCAAGTACAATTTTATAACACTTGTTTTGAAAAAATTTTAGGGGGTAAAAATGGGTAAAAAAATAAGAGTTCTAATTGCAAAACCTGGTCTTGATGGACATGATAGAGGTGCAAAAGTAGTTGCAAGGGCACTTAGAGATGCAGGTTTTGAAGTAATATACACTGGTATAAGGCAAACACCCAAGCAGATAGCAATGACAGCTGTTCAGGAAGATGTTGATGCAGTAGGGCTGAGCTGTTTATCAGGTGCACATAAGAAATTATTTCCTGAAGTTGTTAAAAACCTCAAAGCAATGGGTGGTGATGATATACTTGTTTTTGGTGGTGGAATTATACCAGAAGATGACATACCTTTTTTAAAAGAAAATGGAATCAAGGCAATATTTCTTCCTGGCACAGATACTCAGGAAACCATTGATTTTATAAAAGAAAATGTAAAAAGAGATTAGAAACCATAGAAAATGGAGGTAAGCATGTTTAAAAAAATTAACCATATTGGAATTGCTGTAAAAAACCTTGAAGAATCTATGAAGTTTTATAAAGATCAATTGGGTTTTCAGTTTAATGGCACTGATGAAGTGGCATCTCAAAAAGTAAAAGTTGCTTTTTTCAAAATAGGAGAAGTTAATATTGAGCTTGTTCAGGCCACATCACCTGATTCACCAATAGCAAAATACCTTGAAAAAAATAGAGAAGGCATTCATCATATTTGCTATGAAGTGGAAGATATAAATGAAGCACTTAAAGTTTTAAAAGAGAAAGGTGTTAAACTTATTGACAATGAGCCAAGAGATGGTGCACATAATACAAAAGTAGCTTTTATTCATCCAAAGGCTTCTGGTGGGGTTTTAACTGAAATCTGTCAACCTGGTCACTAAAAATTTAAGCACCTTAATTTTTTAAGGTGCTTTTTCTATAAAATGGCTATTTACAAATTTAATAATAGAGTCCCTGTTATTGGGAAAAATTCTTTTGTTAGTGATTCAGCCCTTGTAATAGGTGATGTTATAATTGGTGACAACTGCTATGTTGGCCATGGAGCAATATTAAGAGGTGATTATGGCACCATAGAAATAGGGAATGGCACAGCTGTTGAAGAGGGAGCAAATTTACACATTAGACCAAATGGGATTCTTAAAATAGGTGAAAAAGTTACAATTGGGCATGGAGCAATACTTCACTGCAATGAGCTAAAATCTTTTTCAGTAATTGGCATTGGTGCTATTATTGGGTTTGATGTTGTAATTGGCAAATGGAGTATTGTTGCAGAAGGAGCAGTTGTTAATAGAAGAGCTGTAATTCCTGATGAAAAAATAGTTGCAGGTAATCCTTTTGAAATCATTGGCAATGTGCAGGAGAGGCATAAAGAGTTCTGGTTGTATGCCAAGCAGCTTTACATTGACCTTGCCAAAAAATACTTACTCCCCAATAATTTTGAAAAAATTAAATAGAAGTGGCTATTTCCATATTCATGCACAGTTTTGATAGGTTAACCTTTGAATTATCAAAATTTTTCTTAAAATTCTCAACAATTTTTTCTGGCTCAAGTTTGAATTGGTGAGAATAATCGCTGTTATATAGAATAATCTGCTTTCCTATTTTTTTCTCAAAATTAATACATACAGGGGCTTTTAAGTTTATAAAAATATTTTTATTTTTATCAATTTTTGTAATAACAAATACACCTACATCTTCTAAATTTTTCTCTTCTATTTCCAGAAGGTTACAATCCTCTGTAGGGATATTAAATTCATAATCAAATAAAACAAGGTAAGGAATAGTGAGAATAAACATTAAATCAGGAGTATCAGTTGAGTGTAAAAAACAGAACATATCATTATCTTCTTTTCTTAATAACACATAATTTTTAAAATCTTGAAAACCAGGAATACCTTCTGGAAAAAAAATTGTAGAATTATCCTTAATCTCAATTTCACCAAACCTTGTAGAAAAAATTTTCATAAACTACCCCTGTTTCCTAAAAATTTCTTTTATTTCATTTACATCAACAGACCATTTTGATGCAAGTATATTTTCTTCTTTTATTTTTTGAAAAACTTCCTCTCTATGCACAGAAATACCTTTAGGTGCTTCAATACCCAATTTAACCTGCTTACCTGAAATCCCAATAACTGTAACCTTTATATTATCTGAAATTACTATTGTTTCTCCCAACTTCCGTGTTAGAACGAGCATAAATTTTCCTTTTCTATTTTATAAAAAGTTCATAATATTTATATTGGAAATCATTGCTGTAGCTTTTAAAGTAGCTTCATAAATAGTTTGAGTTTGCATAAGCTTTGTAATAGCTTCACTAACATCAGCATCTTCAAGGTCTGAAATAGCCTTGGTAGTGTTCTCTTTATCTTTCACTAACATACTATTTGATATTTGGTCAAGCCTATTTAAACTTGAGCCTGTCCATGCCTGTAATTTTAAATCATGTTTTTCAAAATTATTTAATTTATCTATCTGGTTAGAAATCATGTCTCTATTATTTGTAACAAGTCCTGCCCATAAGTTACCCATAATTTTAAATATATTTTTATCATCTGACTCAGCAAAAACTTCTTTTCCTGTTTTATTTATTGTAATATGTTGTCCCTTATTAGTTTCAACTTTATACTCTCCATTGTCTCCCTGATATTCATGCTCTATGTTAAAAGTTGCTTCTTCATTTGCAGTAGCTGTGCCTGAAATTGTGAAACCAAGTATAGGATTAACTGCTCCAAAGGTAAAACCACTGCCATTATTATTAATATATGTATTGCCCCCATCAACACTAAATTCATAATGTGTGGAATCTATTGCCCTGATTTTCAAATTAAGATCAAAACTATGCTTATAACCACTTATTGTAAAATTATTGCCATTACTACCTGTACTCTGAAAAGCTGAATCAGGAATTTTAAATGGTTTTCTATCTGTTTTGAAACCTGAAAAAATATACTCTCCATTAATATCTGTGTTGGCATTTTGCATTATCTCCTCAGCCATAGCATCAATATGGTAAGAGATCTCTTTTCTATTATCATAATCATAAGTTTCTGTTGCTGCCTGCTCTGCATATGTTTTTACATCTCTCACTATTCCTTCAACATTATCCAGCACATTATCTGTTGATTTAATCCAGGCATTTCCCCTTGTAATATCTTTGTTGTATTGCTCTATATGAGTAAGCCGTTTTTTAAACTTTATAACTTCTGCTGAAGCAAGTGGATCATCACTAAGATATTGGAGTCTTTTTCCACTTGAAATCTGATCATTCAAATTTGTCATTTCTGTCATTTGTGATTGAAGAGAAGATATCATACTACGATATTGGCCATCAAGTGTTACTCTCATTTTTCTCTCTCCATTTTATTTTTTAACTAACTGTTTCAATTAAAGTTGCCATTAAGCTATCAACAACATTTAATAATTTTGCTGTTGCGCTGTAAGCATGCTGTATCTGAATAAGCTTTGTCATCTCTTCATCAAGAGATACACCACTAACATTATCCCTCTGCTTTTGAAGACTTTCCTGGGTAACCTTAGAAGCATCTACTTTATTTTTTATATCTCCTCTATCAAATCCAATTTCAGCTAAAAATGAGCTTAAATAATCATTTATTGTAGAGCTTCCATTATTTAATGCTTTTTTATCCCGTAAATCTGCTATTTCTAATGCGTTTCTATTATCTCCTATTGAAAATGTATTTCCATTATCAGTTTGAATCTTTGCTGCGGCAATATTTTTGCCATCAGAAATATTGTTGTCAATAAATTGAGCACCAACTTTATCAGGGGTAATTTGAGCTACACCAAAACTATCTTTTTTAATTGTAGCGGTAATTCCAAATTTTTTTATATTTACAGCCACATGATCAGCAGTACCATCACCATCAATATCTAAGTCAGTAGTTGTAAAATCTCCACTTGAAAGAGTGAGATTATCAGTTACATCAAAAACAGAAAGATTATCAGTGCCATTTCTAAAATCAAGTCTAAAAATGTGATTGGAAAAATTATCATCATCAATTACACTTGTTGCATCTATATTTCTAATGTAGTATTTACTTCCATTTGCTGGTTTGGTAGCACCAAACTGCATTTTTATTCCATCAAATTCTAATGTATATTTACCATCTGAAATTGAAGTTTTTATGCTGGAAACTTTATCTCCTGTATTAATATCAGTTATATTAATATTGCCAGAAGCATCAAATTCTATATTATACTCATGACCTGTTAATAAGCTTTTTTTGCTAAATTCAGTAAATGTTATTGCATCTCCTGCAGCATTTGCAGGATCATTGTTAGCAACTATATTAATAGTTTTTGTTAAAGAGTATCTATCTCCTTTAAAATAGGTGTTAACACCAAGCGCAGATAATACACCAGATGTATCATCAGCAAATCCAAAAGAGTAACCTGAAGCTGCTGTTATTTTTAGTTGATTATTGCTTGAAGATGCTGTAACATTTACTACATTTGCATTAATGTAGTCAACAAGCTCTTGCAATGAATTGATCTCTCCTGTCACCTGATTATCAGGGTCGCCAATATTAATTGTATTTGATGTGGCATTACCATTTGAGTCATATACAATTAATTTAAAACTACCACTATTTACAGCTTGTTGCACCCCAGAATAGTTAAAAGGAGCATCTTTATAATCAAGCTTAACTGAACCTGTAACATCTGTAAGAGCTTCTGTGCCTATACCCTGAGAGTGAACATTATTAACTTCTTTCATAATGGCATTTGCAATTGTATTTAATCTATCCTCATATTTTTGTGTTAAATCTCTTGCATAAATTAATCCCTTCAAAGCACCATCTTTAATAGTATGTGTTATATTGATTTTTGAGTTATCATTGGTTCCATTAAAATATATAGAGGTTAAATTTCTGTTATCTGAATCACCTTCTGCTGTTAAAGTGTTTGTAAATACACCTGTAACTAAAGATGTTCCATTATTCAAAAAAACATTAAACTGGTGATTCTCTTCAACATATGAAATATCAATTAGAGAAGACAGTTTATTTAAAAGTTTATCTCTTTGATCCCTTAAATCATTTGCATTATTATTTTCATGAACCTCTGAATTAAATATTTTATCATTTAAATCAGCTATTTGACTAACTATATCATTTATATTATCAACTTTATCCTTTATCTCTTCCTCAATTGAGCCATTTATATAATCAAGTTGTGATTTTGTTGTCTGAAAAAAATCCTCTAAGGTTTTAGATTTATTAAGTAGAGCTTCTCTTGCTGCACTATTTGATGGGTCATTTGATAGATCAAGCCATGCATTCCAGAAATCATCAAGAGAGCTGTTTAAAGAACCCTCTGCTGTATTATTAAAAATTCGCTCAATCTGTTGAAGATATTTATCAGCAGCTTCCCAATTGTTTACCTGACTATTGTTTTTAACTAACTGAATATTTAGAAACTGGTCAACAACCCTTTTTATCTCTGTTACTTTAACACCTGTTCCAACATTACCAGGAGAAACATTTGTAATAGGAGTAGTAGGCTCCAGAGAAACTTCTTTTCTGGAATATCCAGGTGTATTTGCATTGGTAATATTCTGCCCATGGACATTGATTAAGTATTCATTTACATACAACCCTGTCTTTGCAATTTGCAAAGCATTGCTTAATCCTAAAGACATTTTTTACCTCGTGAAAAAGTTATTGGCTAAATTTTGCTGCTAAAGGAACTTTTTGCCATATAACTTTTATTAACACGAACCTTGCCAAAATTTGTATAAACTGCTCTATTTGAATTTTGATAAAATATGTTTAGAGATGATTTTATGAAATTAAGAGATGAATTAAGGATATGTTTATTAATATCGTTTAAAGATTTAATTTTCTGCCCAATTTTTTTAAATTTAATTTTAAATTCAGCAAAATCTTTTTCATATTCAGGAAAAGTTTTTAAAAGAAAAGAAATAGAAATATCATCTTTTTTAATGTTTAAATAATTGCTTATCTGATTAAGAATCTCCTCTCTTTCATTTTTTATTTCTAAAATATTTAAAAGCAACGATTCTTTTTTAAAATTAATATTGGTTAATTCTTCATTCTGCATATTAACTATGCAATCTCTCTCTTCTATTAAAAGCTGTTCCAATTCCTTATAAAATTGATACTCCTGTGATAATAAAGATAAAAGTGATGGGATTGTTTTTTTTGCAAGCTCATTTCTCATAATATTCTACCTCACCTATAAAATTTTCCATAAATTAAATCATCTATAATTTTATCTGTTAATTTATGAACATCAACATTATATTTCCCTGATTTTATCATTTCTTTAATTTGTTCTATTTTTTCACTTCTCTTTTCAGGATAATTTAAAACATCAACTACTTTTTCTTCTGCTTTTTTCAAATCATCTGAAAAACTAACAGAATCATAATCTGCACTTTCAGATTTTTTTAAGGAGCTACCTTTACTATTTGAAGTTTTTTTATCTATTTTTATTAAGTTTTTTATTCCTAATTCGTTTGTGTCTATTTTCATTTTCACTCCTCCTGCCTTTTTATTTTTTTCATCGGCAGGATATTAAAAAACTTTAAATTTTTCAACTACTATTTTGAAATTTTTTCCTGTTTAAAGTTGTTATAAATCATATCTGCAATACCTATGCCACCTCTGTCAGCCATTTTTTTAGTTATTTGCTCAAGGTAAAATGACTCATAAATTTTTTCACCATTACTTTTTTTAACAATATCATACTCTGGAACAGTTTTTTTCATTTCTTTAAACATATAGTAGAGAAAAAAACTTTCAAAATCTTTACACGCATCTTTCAATTTCTTGTCATTTTTGATCTCTTTAGCTTCTTTTGAAAGTTTATTAATATCAGAGTTTAATTTTTTCATTAAAATATTATTATCAATTTTTATATCCATCTTCTTTCCTTTACTACATAATTATAAGATCACCCTGCAAAGCACCTGCTTCTTTTATTGCCTGCAAAATAGATATTAAATCCCTTGGAGAAACACCTATTCTATTTAAGCCTCTAACAAGATCTTTTATATTAACTGATTTATTTACTAACATTAATTTTTTCTTCTCCTCTTTTACTTTTACATTCTCTGTATTTGTTACTACAGTGTTTCCACCAGCAAGAGGATTTGGCTGAGAAACTTGAGGATTTTCTGTTATCTGAATACTGAGATTACCATGTGCAAGTGCAATGGTGCTTATTCTAACATTTTCTCCAATAACAACAGTACCTGTTCTTTCATTAACAACCACTTTTGCTGATGTATCAGGAGTTACATCAATTTTTTCTATTTTAGAAATGAATCTTACAATGTTCTCATTTGTTGGAACTCTAACTTCAATTGTAGAACTATCAACTGGTGTTGCAATATTAGAGTTAAAAACAAAATTAATAGTATCAGCAACTTTAGAACTGGTGCTAAAGTCAGGATTCTTTAAAGTGAGAAAAATCTTCTTCTTTTTAGTTAATGAAAAAGGTACTGCTTTTTCAATAATAGCTCCATCAGGCACTCTACCTGTTGTTGGGAAATTTTTTCCTCCTCTATTTCCAGCAACATAACCACCAATTGACACAGGTCCCTGGGCAACTGCATAAACAACTCCATCAGGACCTTTTAAAGGAGTCATTAAAAGAGTTCCTCCCTGTAATGATTTTGCATCACCAAGTGAGGAAACAATTACATCTATCTTCATACCAGGTTTACCAAATGGAGGGAGATCCGCAGTAACAACAACAGCAGCTACATTATTGCTATCAATATCTTTTTTATTAACTGTTATACCCATATTTCGAAGCATATTTGTTAATGCTTCAAAAGTAAATGATGTCTTTTTTCCATCATCACCAGTGCCATTAAGCCCAACAACAAGGCCATAACCTATTAATTGATTGTCTCTCACACCTCTAATATTCATTATATCTTTTAATCTTGCACCAAAAATATTGGTTGCAAAAATTAAGATTATTAAATTTGCAAAAATAATCTTCAAAAACCTCATTTTTTCCTCCAAAATTTCTAAAAAATCACTCTTACTTTTCCATATCCAACAACAGTGCCATCAAATACTTTGCCACTGCTCATATTCAACACTCTTATATTTTTATTAAAATATCCATTTTCAAGTGCTTTAGCTTTAGTTGTTATTACAATTCCCTCTCCTTTTGCAATAACATCAACAATCTCACCCCTTTTTACCATTGGAGGCTCTTTAATCATATCCGAAGATATTGGCTCACCAGCTCTAATATATCTTGTGGTTATTTTTCCAAGAACATCTTTTAAACTTGTAAAATAATTACCTTTCATTGATGTTAAGGGGACATCTTTTACTTCAACATCATCTGGGGTTAATATTTTTCTGAGAAAAATTCTTCTCTTTGCAACAACATACTTTCCCTTTACTTCTGTAATTGCTAAAACTCTTACTTCTTTAACAACTTTCTGATGATTTATTAAAGTCAGTAAAAATGGTAATCTCTGGCAATTTTTTTCTGACAATAGGCTAATTCTTATATCTATATTTTTCTCTGGTATTCTTATTTTTTCAGGAGAAATAATTTTAATAATCTTATACTCTTTATGTTTAAATATTTTTTCTTTATTTGTTCTTAAAAATTTTTTAATAAGGCTTTGAATTGTTTCAGATGTAAGAAAATAAGTTTTTCTTAATATCTTTATTGCATTGTGTGAAATCAAAACTATTTTAGGTGGATTTTCTTTTTTGGAAATATAGAAATTTAATATTTTGTTGTAAACAAATTGCTTATTTAATAGAAACGATTCTCTCCCCTCATTAAACTTTACAATAATAAGATTTTCTAATCTTTTGTCACCAATAACCATTCCTATATTTTTTAGTTTAACTATAGTAGTTGGTGAAACAGTTTTATCCTTTAACTTAACAATAACTTCTTTATTTGCAGAATAAACTGATGCTGCAAAAAATAGCAAAAATATTAAGAGAAAAAATTTTTTCATTTTTTCCCCCTTTCTTATTATCTCTTCACATTTATAGCAGTTTGAAGCATTGAATCTGCTGTTTGCACTGTTTTTGAATTTACTTCATATGCTCTCTGACCAGTAATCATATTAACCATTTCTTCAACAACACTAACATTTGACATTTCTAAGAATCCTTGAGCAATTGTTCCTGCACCATTTGTTCCAGGTGTAACTTCATTAGGACTGCCACTTGCTCCAGTTTCTTTAAAAAGATTTTTACCAATTGATTTCAAACCAGAAGGGTTTAAAAAAGTTGTAAGAGTAATATTTCCAACCTGAGTCATAGATGTTTGACCAGCTTGAAGCACAGAAACTGTGCCATCTTCAGAAATGGTAATATTTGTTGTATCATTAGGTATTACAATTGCAGGTGATAATTTATAACCATTTGCAGTAACAAGCTGTCCTGTACTATCAATTTTAAAACCACCATCACGGGTGTAAGCTTCTGTACCATCAGGCATTGTAATTTTAAAAAAACCTTTTCCCTCAATGGCAAGATCAAGTTGATTTCCTGTATGCTGGAGATTACCTTCAGTAAAAATCTTTTCAACAGAAGTTGTTTTTGCTCCGTGGCCTATTTGAATTCCTGTGGGGATTTCATTTCCAGAGCTTGTCAATGTCCCAGGATGTTTAAAAGTCTGATAAATGAGATCCTCAAAATTTGCCCTTGATTTTTTAAAACCAGCTGTATTTACATTTGCAAGATTATTTGCAATTACATCAATATTTGTTTGCTGTGTTATCATACCTGTTGCAGCTGTCCATAAACCTCTAAACATTTTTAATCCTCCTTAAATTTTTATGAATATTAAATTATACTATTCTTCCAACATCATTAACAGCTCTTTGATCAATCTGGGTATCTATTGTAGTTATAACTTTCTGGGTAGCTTCATAAGACCTCATTATTTCTATTAAAGCTGTCATTTCTTTGACTATGTTAATATTTGAACCTTCCAAATACCCTTGATACACACTATAATTTTTACTCTCTTTTGGTTGTATATTTTTATCTGTGTTAATAAATTTGTTATTACCTATTCTGCTGAGTTTACTTTTATCCTGAAAATCAACAACTGCCATCTTGGCAACTAAATTATCATTTACATAAATATTCCCTTTTTCATCTACATTTACAAACTTTACATTTTCAGTTGGAATTTTAATAGGATTATTATTGGTGTCAAGAACCTGATCACCATCTCTATCTACAAGTGTTCCATTATTGTTAACCACAAAGTTTCCATCCCTTGTATATTTTACATTTCCTTTTCCATCTTTAACAACAAAAAAACCATCTCCATTTATTGCAAAATCAAAATCATTACCTGTTTCCTTTAAATATCCTTGAGAAAAGTCTGTTTTCACCTTATTCACATAAGTAAAAGTATTAAACACTCCCTTTTTGAAATTGTCAGGAACATCTCTATTTTCATTTATTTTCTTTGTTTCTTCATCTTGAACTGGTAACATTGAAGCAAAAGAAACCCTGCTTTTTTTAAAGCCTGTAGTATTAGCATTTGCAAGATTATTACTAACAATATCAAACCTTTTGTCATTTGCTATTGCCCCTGATAATGCAGTATAAATGGCATGATTCATTTTTGCTCCTAATCTGTTTTTTATTCAATCAAGCAATTTAAATGCCAGTTTGTTCATGTTAAAATACTGGACATTTGTTTAAAAAAAATGTAAATATATTTTGTTTTAATTTCTAACAAAATACAAAATTTCTAATTTAATTCTTATGGATAGTTTTAATAAAAATTTAATAAAAAAAATTTTTTTAAGCCCCTATAAATCTCTTTTAATATTTATCGCCCTTATTCTGTTGTTTGAAATTACAGGTAATTATTTTTTAAGCTATAAAATTATAATCCCTGCTTTTTCAGAGCTTGAAAGAGAAAAAGCTCAAAAAGATCTTAATAGAATCAAGAATGCCATCCAGAGGGAAGTTTTTCATTTAATGCAAATTTCCAAAGATTGGGCTTACTGGGATGACACTTATAAATATGTAAAGGAGAAAGATAAAGCTTATGAAATATCAAATTTTCAATGGGAAAGTCTCAATGCAAGTGGTATAGAACTTATCTTTATCTGCTCCAATAATGGTAGAACAATCTGGCATGGTATCCATGATAAAATTCTTAATAAAAACATTCAATTAAAAAGATTTTCAAAAAATTTTTGTAGTTCAGACCCTTTAATAAAGTTATTTAAAAAAAAGGGTGGAATTTCTGGTATTATCTCTACTGAAAATGGTCCTCTTTTAATTACTCTTCAACAAATTCTTAAAAGCTCAGGTAAAGGGCCAAGTAGAGGAATCTTTGTTATGGGTCGTTTCCTTCATAAAAATATAATTCAAACTCTCTCAAAACAGATGAATATTCATTTTACTTTAATGGATTTAACAAAAAAAAATATTCCTGAAAAAGAACGTAAAATTGCAAAAAAAGTTTTACTTAAACATTATATATTTATTGAGAAAAATAATAACATTTTATTAGGCTATACTATAGTTCGTGACATCAATAAAAAGCCACTGCTACTAATTAAAGCAAAGTTTACAAGGGATATTATGCTCCGTGGTTTATCCACTGCCAAACTTGTGACCCTATCTGTTGTTACTACCTTTACTATTATCTTTATTTTTATAGCACTCTGGATAGTTCTTTTTAGAATTGAAACTAACAGAAGAAGAAAAAAAATAGAAAAACTGGTTCAATTAAAAACTAAGCAATTAAAAGAAAATGAAGAACGTTTAAGAACGTTAATAAATGCTACTCCAGATATTATATGTTTTAAAGATGGTGAAGGTAGGTGGGTTGAAGCAAACAAAGCAGATTTGGAATTATTTCAACTTACAAATGTTGATTATAGAGGTAAAACTGACCTTGAACTTGCTAATTACACTCATCCTGTTTTTAAAGAAGCTTTTAAAACATGTTATCAAAGTGATGAAAAAGCATGGAAAAATAAAACTCTCATTAGAAATGAAGAAACAATTCCAACAATTGACGGTGGAAAAAAAATCTTTGATGTAATTAAAGTTCCTCTATTTCATTTAGATGGCTCAAGAAAAGCCTTAATTGTTTTTGGTAGAGATATTACTCAAGAAAAGATTTTAGGAAAAAAACTTATTAGAGCTGAAAAAATGGAAGCTATTGGTTTAATGGCAAGTGGAGTTGCACACGATTTGAATAATATTTTATCAACTATTTTAGGATACCCGGATTTGATTTTAATGAAATTACCTGACGATTCTCCAGTTAGAAAATACGTTGAAGCAATTAAGAGATCCGGTAAAAAAGCATCTGAAATAGTAATGGACTTACTAACAATTGCTCGAGGAGTTAGTGCAAAAAAAGAGATTGCTTCCTTAAATGATATTATAAAAGAGTATATTGATTCAGATGAATTTAAAAATTTCTTTAAAGACCATCTAAATGTATCTGTAGAATTGAACCTGGAAAAAGATTTATTAAATATATACTGCTCACCAGTACATATAAAGAAAAGTTTAATGAATCTTGTTCACAATGCTGCTGAATCAATAAAAGGAAAAGGGAAAATAATTATTTCCACAAGAAATCAGTATGTTGATAAACCCTTACCAAAAAACCAATTTCTAAAAAAAGGAGAGTATGTTGTTTTATCAATATCTGATACCGGTGAAGGAATTCCTGAAGAATATATTGACAGAATCTTTGAACCATTTTTTTCCAAAAAGAAAGCAACTAAAAAAAGTGGCACCGGACTTGGTCTTGCAGTGGTATGGAATACGGTACATGACCATGATGGTGGTATTAAAGTATCATCTGATAAAAATGGTACAACTTTTGAGCTATTTTTCCCTGCAACACGGAAAAAATTAATTAGAGAAGATACAAAAGAAGAAATTAATAAATTAAAAGGGAATGGAGAAAAAATTTTAATTGTTGATGATGAAGAGGAGCAACTGGAAATATATTCAAGCTTATTAACAATGTTAAATTATAAAGTTTTTACCTGTAAATCAGGAGAAGATGCAATTTTTTTTCTTAATAAAAATAAGATTGAAATTGTTATAATTGATCTTGTTATGGAACCAGGAATCAGCGGATTTGAAACTCTGAAAATTATTTTGGAAAAGTACCCTCATCAAAAAGCAATAATTATGAGTGGCTTTTATTCTGAAAATAATATTGATAATGCTTTAAAATTGGGAGCAAAAAAATTTTTAAAAAAACCTTTAACCCTTAAAAAAATTGCCATTGAGATAAAAGAAGTTTTATCAGAAAATTAAATTTCTATTCCTGATTTTTTATACTCATTTAGTTTATTTCTTAAAGTTCTTACACTTATTCCAAGAAGCTCAGCTGCAACTGTTCTATTGGCATTAACAGATTTTAAAGTCTCAAGGATTAATTTTTTCTCCATTTCTGCTATGGTGGTTCCAGGCTTAACTGATAGAGATTCCTCTTGGGAAATATCTTTGGCTTTACTACTTTCAAGAGCAACTACATTTTCACTAAATTCATAAATAGATTCAATTTCATCCTCAAATATTATAAAGTTTTCATCAATAATATGTGAAGGACAAATCACAACTGCCCTTTCAATAATATTTTCAAGCTCTCTAATATTACCAGGCCAGTCATATTTAGCAAGCTTTTTTAACGCAGAATCAGAAATCTCCTTCTCCTGTATATTATTTAGAGCTGAATGCTTTCTAATAAAATGTTTTGTTAGAAGTGGTATATCATCTTTTCTCTCTCTAAGTGGTGGAATATGCAAAGGAATTACATTTAATCTATAGTATAAATCTTCTCTAAATTTTTTCTCAGCAATAATTTGCTTCATATCCCTGTTAGTTGTTGCAATAATACGTATATCAAGTTTTATTGGTTCTCTCCCTCCTATTCTGTCTATTTCTCTTTCTTGTAAAACTCTTAATAATTTTGCCTGCAATGGAAAATTCATTTCTGTAATTTCATCAAGTAGTATTGTGCCATTATTGGCAAGCTCAAATTTACCTGGTTTTGTAGATATTGCACCAGTAAAAGAGCCCTTTTCATGGCCAAAAAGCTCACTCTCAAGTAATGTTTCAGGGAGAGCAGCGCAATTTACTGCAACAAATGGTTCATTTGCCCTGCTGCTTTTTTCATGAATCATTCTTGCAATAAGTTCTTTTCCAACACCACTTTCTCCTTTAATTAGAACAGTTGAACGGCTCTTAGCTGCATTTTCTGCTATCTTTAATACCATTAACATTTTAGGATTATTTGTTACTATTTTTCTAAAATCAGTTATTGTTCTCTTTTTTTTAATTTTTAATTTTGCAAGCAATAATCTAATCTGCTCAACTTCTATTGGTTTTAAAATATAATCAAGGGCTCCTTCCTGAATAACTTTTGTCCCAATATTGGTATCAGGATTGTCTGATATTATTAAAATATTTTCTATGTTTAATAACTTAAACCTATTCCAAATGTCATCAGGTTTAAAACCTTTAAAAAATAGGTCAGAAATAACAAGATAGGGTTTGTGAGACTCAAGATATTTAAAACCTTCCTCTATTTTTTCAAATAAAAGAGGTTTAAAGTTAAATGCTTTTATTATATTCCCCAACTCTGATAAAAAAGATATATCCTCACTAATAATAACTATGTTATTTTCCATTGCTTTTAAATGAATTCACCCATTTTATATTTTCTAAAACTTCTTCTGATAATTTTAGAAAATTTTTATCTTTAAAACTTCCTTTAATTTTACTAAAATAAGCAATTGCTTTATTGTACTCTTTTAAATGGTAAAAACAGTTAAGAATATAATAATTTATTTCATCAACTCTATAATCATCTGGATATAACTTTACAAAAGCTTCTAAATTAATAACAGCATCTTTATAATTTTTCAATAGATAATTAATATAACCTATGTAAAAATACGAATTTATCTGAATATCTTTCTCTATATGCTCCTGCTCTGTATTTTCATTTATTAATTTGTAAAATTTAAGTGCATTATTTAAATCACCGGAATTTCTATAAATTTCAGCAATATTGAATAAAATTTCACTTTTATTTGAAGGATTATTATCAAGAATATCAAAAAATATATTAAGTGCTTCCTTAAAGTAACTTAATTTACTGTAACAGATAGCTTTTAAAAATTTTAATTTTGGCAAATAGTTTGATTTTTTATATCTTTTATAAAATAGATTAATATCTTTAACTGCTTTTTTATACTCTTTATTATTAATCTCTGTAACTATTTTTTCAAAATTTAAATCAGCATCATTTTTATAACTTTTTAATAATTTCTTTAATAATCTATTAGCAGCAACAGTTAGGTCAAGATTTTTATAAGAAAAATAAATATCTTTAAAAACATTAAGTGGCTTTACTTCTTTTAAAAATGTTTTGTTATACTTTTCATAATAAAAAATTATTTTTTGATAATTTTTATTTTTAAAAGATAAATCTATTAATCCATAAAGTGCCTTATACATCTTTTTATCCATACTATCTTTTATTTTAGAATTGGGAAACCTTTTGTAAAACTCTTCTAAATAATCAACAGCATCTTGAAATCTCTTTTTATCAAGAAAATAACCGACTAATCTTGAAAAAGCAATTTGAGTCAATTTATGTTTTGGAAAATTTTTAATAATATAATTATAAGCAATTTCTGGATTTATATAATTATAATATTTTTTTATTAAATTCTTATCTTTAATTATCCCGGATAGTCCAATATCAGCAAGCTCTAACCTTGCAATAATAATTTTTTCTTTATCTTTACTAACATCTATTACCCTTTTAAAAACGTATAACGCTGCTTTAAAATCCTTCTCCTTCACATAGGTCTCACCTATTTTCATAAGTGCCAGGTCAAAAAACTCACTTTTTGGAAAAAGATTCCTTATTTTTAAAAAATACTCCCTTGCATAAGGATATTTCTTCAAATAAAAATAGGTATTACCAATATTATATAGTGTTTCTGGGTCTTTATTTAAAAATTTAGGTGCTTTTTTAATTGCTTCTTTAAAAACATTTAGCGCTCTACTATACTGTTTTAAATGATATAAACAATTGGCTATGTAATAATTAGCTTTAATTGCTAAAATACTTTGAGGGTATTTCATCATAATTTTTTTATAATTTTCTAACGCTTCTGAATATCTTTTCATTTTGTATAAAATGTCACTTAAATGGAGAAAAGCTGTTGCAGAAAAAATAGATTTTGGATAATATTTTGTAACAAACCTGAATGACCCAAGTGCTTCCTCTAAAAAACCAAGCTTTTCATAACAATTTGCCATTTGAAATGCAGCCCAGGCAGCTTCGTCAGATTTAGGATAGGCTGCTATTAAATCCTGGTATGCATAGGCTAAATTCATTAATCCATGAATATCATTGGGCTTAAGCAGGTAATAATAACAATCTAAAATTCTAAACCTTGATTTTATATAATATGGATTCTTTTTTTTAGCTGATGAGATAATTGATTTAAAAACATTAATAGCTTCATTATATTTCTTATCAGCCATTAAGCTTAAACCTTGCTCATATATATTCCTCATTTTATTTATTTGAGCTTTTGTAACAACTTCTTTAACTGTTACTTTTTTCTTAATAATCTTTTTTATTTTCTTTTTTTTCTTAATCTGCTTTAAAATTTCTTGTGGAGTTTTAAGAGTAGTAGCTGTTTTATTCTCAGAAATTGTAACATTACCCTGCTTTTTATTAATTTTTGGTTTTTCAACAGGCTTTACATTGGTTACATAAACTTTAAGATATAGTAGAGGTGGTGATTTTGATTTTATAGTGGAAAATCTATCTACATAACTTTTGAAATTAATTGTTACTATAAGAGAATTTTTTTTTTGTAAAGTGTCAAAAGAGTCTATAATAGTTGATGGCACTTTAAGATTCCCATAGAAATTTTGAATATCAGTATTATCTAAAGTAACAACCAACTTATTTTTATCTTTTAATCTAATCTCCTGGAATAGTGGTGGTGAAGTAAAATAAAATACAATTCTAACAAATTTTTCTTTGGGAAAGTCTCTATATTTTATATCAAGCAGGTAATTTAAATTTTTAGAAAAAAGATTGGTTATAAGAAAAAAAGAAAATAGGATAAAAAAAAATTTTCTCATCACATTAGATTTTTTCTTTTCAATTTTTCTATTAATGTAGTCCGTTTAATATTTAATAGTTTTGCGGCTTTTTCTTTTACTCCACCAGCTTTTTCAAGAGCCTGCATAATAAGATTAGTTTCAAGGTTATCTATAACCTCTTTTAAATTAATACCTTCATCAGATAACTTAATTAAGGAATTTAAATACTCTTTATCATTTGGTGGAGTAATGTCATTGAAAAATTCATTTTGAAAAAATTTACTTGGCAAATCATATGGTAAAATAGTGCCTCCTTCTTTTAAAACCACTATTCGCTCAATAACATTTTCAAGCTCTCTTACATTACCTGGCCAATCATAGTTTTCAAGTAAAATTATTGCTTCATCTGAAAAACCTTCTATTTCATCATTTTTTTCATATTTATCTCTAAATTTTTTAAAAAAATAATCCACTAACAGCGGGATATCTTCTTTTCGCTCTCTTAGAGGAGGAATATGAATAGGAATAACATTTAATCTATAAAAAAGGTCTTCTCTAAACTTTTTTTCTTCCACTAATTTTTCAAGATTTTTATTGGTAGCTGCAATAATTCTAATATCCACTTTAACAGGTTTATTAGCACCAACTGGTTGAATCTCTCGCTCCTGCAAAAGCCTTAAAATCTTTACCTGCAAGTTAAGAGGCATTTCTCCTATTTCATCAAGAAAAACAGTCCCCTCATTTGCAGCTTGAATTTTACCTATTTTATTTGTAGTTGCACCTGTAAAAGCCCCTTTTGAATAGCCAAATAATTCACTTTCAATTAAATCTTCTGGTATTGCACCACAGTTTATAGGAATGAATAACTTATCTTTTCTTTTGCTATTTTTATATATAGCTTTTGCAACTAATTCTTTACCTGTACCACTTTCTCCAGTAATCAAAATAGTAGAATCAGATTTAGAAACTTTATCTATTAATTGAAAAAGCTCCTGCATTTGCTTACTGGCACCAACAATGCCATTATAAATACTTACTTTTTTTAAATCAAGTTTCTCTCTTTTATTAATTTTCAAAAGATTCTCTATGTTCTTTTTTATATTTTCATCAAATGGTGGAATTACAAATGTTATTGCTCCAATGGACATTAAACTTGGAATAATGTTTAGATTTTGAGAATCCACTATTGGGATAAACTTTATTGATGGAGCTATTTTCAACAGTTCTTTTAAAGTATTTGAAAAATCATCTGCTTTTTTTTCATAGATAAAAATATATTCCAGATCTTTAATCTTATTTATCTCTGATAAATTTTTTAAATTAACAGTGTTAAATTCATTACTATCAAAATTGTAGTTTAAAAATCCTATTATCATAAAAATTCCTTAATCATTGAAAATTGTCTTGGTTTTTATAACAACTTCTATCTCCTTGTATGATAGAAAACCTAAATCTGAAATAATTCTTCCTATTTTAATAGCAGGAAATTTATTTTTTATTGAAAGAGCAATTGATAACTCATCTCTATTTAATCTATCCATTAAAAGTAATTTTTCTCCAATTTTTAACTCATTTTTTGAAAAAATATTTTTATATTTTACAAAATATTTTGATAACTCTATCTTACTAATATTTAAATTATCTTTAATAAAAATATCAATATATTTTTTTTCAGGAAAATCTCCATAAATAAAGTAGAGAAAAGAAAGTATAGAAATCAGCAAATTATAATTATCTGATTTAATACTTTCCTCTAAAAAGTTTTCAAGCAAATTTAATTTCCTTCTTAATAAAAAAGAAACAAAAATCCTCAAATCTTTATTGTATTTATAATAATTTTCAACAATAGCTGAACAGCTCTTTTCTGTATTAATTTTGTAGAGAGCTTTTATTGCTTCTACCATAACATAAAAGTTGTTACTACCAGCAAGCCTTAAAATAAGCTCATCTTCTCCTATCTCAATTAATCTGTAATCTACTTCTTTTAAAAATATTCCACTAAAATTTGAAGGCTCCTGTCTTCTCTTTCTTTTAAAAAAACTAATGTAATTATCAATTTTACTTTTTATGTTTTTTAAAATTTCTTTAATATCTTTTTCATCTTTTTCGCAAGTAACAGTGTTATTTTGAGAAATTAATGTTTTATACGCTTTGGTAATTGTTCTAAATTTTTCAACATAATAATCATTTTTACCTGCAATATCTGGATGATACTTTTTTACAAGAGCCCTGTATGCTCTTTTAACATCTTCAATTGAAGCATTTTTATTTAAATTTAATATTTTAAGGCACTCTCCTCTGTTCATTTATATATTGTCCATAAATGGATATTCAATTGTAATTTCCTGTTTTTTCATTGTCTTTCTATCAATAGCTGAAATATGAAGTATTCCATCTACATCAATATCAAATACAACCTCTATTCTTGGCTTACCCTTAGGCTGAAAAGGGATATTCTCAAGCTTTACTGTGCCAATTAATGTATTATTAATACAAAATTCACTCTCTCCCTGATAAACATTTACTGTAACTGATGTTTGATTATCTCTAATTGTTGTAAATAACTTACTCTCTTTGGCTGGAATTGTTGTATTTCTCAAAATAATTGGGGTAAATTTCCCACCCTTTGTTTCAACACCAAGAGTTAATGGTGTAACATCCACGAGAACAAGATTATTGCTATTACCTAAGATTATATTTCCTTGAAGTGCAGCACCAATTGAAACACAGAGCATTGGGTCAACAGAGTCTTTGCACTCTTTTTTCATAAGGTCAAAAATTCTCTCTCTAAATTGCTTTATCTTAGTTGAACCACCTACAAATATTATTTCATCAATATCTTCAGGCTTCAATCTTGCATCTAACATTGCCCTTTTAGTGCATTTAATAGCTTCTTCAATTAAATCCTCTGTTAAACTATTAAACTCAGAAATAGTCAAATTATATTCAATATGTTTTGCACCATGCTCATCTGCTGTAATAAATGGAATATTTATTTTAACTTCATCTTGCCTGCTTAAAAGAATCTTGGCTTTTTCAGCTTCCTCCTTTATTTTCTGAAAAGCCATTTTATCTTCTTTTAGATTAATTCCATGTTTATTTTTAAAATCTTCAATTAATAAGTTTGCTATTTTAAAATCAAAATCATCTCCACCTAAAAAATTATTACCAGCAGTTGCTATTACTTCATATACTCCATCTATGATTTCAAGAATTGATACATCAAAAGTACCTCCACCAAAGTCAAAAACAATAATTTTACCTTCAAAATCTTCACCAAAACCATAGGCAAGAGCTGCAGCTGTAGGCTCATTAATAATTCTGAGCACATTTAACCCGGCTATTTTGCCAGCTAATTTTGTAACATTTCTCTGCTGATTGGTAAAATATGCTGGAACAGTAATTACTGCTTTATCGATTTTTTCTGATAATGATTTTTCTGCTATTTCTTTAAGATAAGCTATAATTTTTGCTGCAATTTCATGGGGGAAATAAAAGTTATTACAAAGTTTAAACTTTCTCTTTTCCCCCATAAACCTCTTAATAGAAGATATTGTGCTCTCTGGATTAATTATTGCCTGCCTTTTTGCAGGGGTACCAATTAAAATCTCATTATTTTTATTGCAAGAAACAACAGAGGGTATAATCTTTTCACCCTCTTCATTTGTAATAATATTTGGCTTTGAATCTATACTTGCTGAAACAACTGAATTAGTTGTACCAAAATCAATACCTAATACAACCTCCATTATTTATTTACCATGCAACTCTCAATAATTTTTTCAACATTAACCCAGCCAATTATCTTGTTTTCAAATCTTCCAACACCATTAATAAATTCAGCTGCCATTCCACCAAAGGTAGTAGGGGTAGAATCAATATTTTTCTCTGGTATAATAATAACTTTGGTTATTTTATCAACAATAAATCCCACATTCATATCTAAAATTTCCATAATTAAAATTCTTGTTGAAGGAGTTATTTCACGTGATTCCATACCAAGTTTTTTTCTAAGATTAATAATTGGAACAATATTTCCCCTGAGATTAATCACACCTTCAAAATAATCATCTACCCTTGGCACATAGGTTATCTCTGTGGTCATAATTATTTCTCGGATTTTATTAATATCAACCATATACTCTTCTCTGCCAAGTTCAAAACCCACCATTTGAATGGTTTTTTCAAATTGAACATTTTTATCTTCAAATTCTTGTGCATCACCATTAAATGACAATAAATTGTCTTTAATCATTTTATAACTCCTGTTTTGCTGTCTCTACATTCTCATAAATTGAAATAATTTTATCAAGTCTTGTTAATTTAAATACCTCTCTTGGTTTTGATTTTAAAGCAGCAATTGCAAATTTACCATTTTTTGCTTTTATTGTTTTAAAAATAGAAACAATAAAACCTATACCTGCTGAATCAATAAAATCAACTCCTGAAAGGTCAAATATAATCTCATTTGCATTTTCAGAATCAATACAATCTTTTACAAACTTTCTTGCTTTTTCAAGATCAGATAAAATCAGATTACCAACAAAACTGATTATAAATATATTCCCCTCTACCTTCTTACTTAATTCCATAATAATCTCCTCCTTTTAATATTTTTTATACATTTAATTGTTTAGAATCTTCTATTACTTCTGCAATATCAAGAATCAATGCAACTTTACCATTTCCTAAAATAGTTGCACCAGCTATACCTTTTGCATGAGATAAAAGAGAACCAAGAGATTTAATAACAACTTCCTGCTGTGTAATTAATTTATCAACAATTAATCCTACTCTATGCTCTGCAAGTCCAACAATTACAATAAAAAATTTACCAGTGTCCTCTGTATCAAGTTCATTGTTATATGATAATGAACCTTTTAATTTTTTATCATCTAACTGGAATATTTCTTTTAATCTTGCAATTGGAAGCACTGAGTCTCTTAATGTAATCATTTCATAACCTTCAATTTTTTGAATTTCATCTTTGCTAATTCTAATTGTCTCTATAATTGAAGGTAAAGGAACTGCAAAAATCTCACTTGCAACTTGAACCATTAAAACCTGAATAATTGCAAGTGTTAATGGCAATTTAATACTAATTGTTGTACCTTTCCCAACTTCTGTGTCTATATCAATTATACCTTTTAATTTGCTAATGTTTCTCTTGACAACATCCATACCAACACCACGGCCACTAATATTGGTAACTTTTTCAGCAGTTGAAAAACCTGGCTCAAAAATTAGATTTAAAATCTCTTTTTTGGTTAAAATATCATCCTCTTTAATCAATCCTCTTTCTATAGCTTTTGCTCTTATCTTTTCAGGGTCAATACCCCTACCATCATCAGATATTGAAATTACAATATGGTTACCTTCATGATGTGCTGATAGCTTAATTGTACCAACTCTTGGTTTTCCAACTCTAACTCTTTCCTCTGGTGGCTCAATTCCATGGTCAACTGAATTTCTAATTAAGTGAACAAGTGGATCACCAATTTCTTCAACAAGAGTTTTATCAAGTTCTGTTTCCTGCCCACTAATTTCAAGATTAATCTCTTTACCACTCTCTCTTGCAAGATCCCTAACTATACGAGGATATTTATTGAATGTATTCCCAATAGGAATCATCCTCACACTCATAATAACTTCTTGAATTTCATTCATATGCCTACCAAATATCTGGTTGGTCTCATTTAGCTGCATAATCAGAGGATCATGTGGATACTTTTCTCTTAATTCCTGACTGATTTGAGCAAACCTTGTTCTATCAATAACAAACTCTCCAACAAGATTAAGTAGTTTATCAAGCCTTTCAAGGTCAACTCTAATTGTATTTGAGGTGAGCTTCTTTTTCGCTCCCTCTTTTTTATTGTCAGCCTTAGGCTTTTTGGCTTCAACTTTTTTGGGTTGTTCTTTTTGTGGCTTTGGTTGTGGCTGAGCCTGCGGCTTAGGCTGAGGTTCTACCTTTGGTTCTTCTTTTACAGCAGGTGGCTCCTCTTTTTGTACAGGCTTGGATTCAACCTGTGCTGAAGGCTTGGGTGCTTCTTCAACACTACTACTGGCCTCTTTTATTTCAAGTGGAAGGTACTCCATTTTCAATGTATCTTCAAAACCACCAAGCAACATTTTTACATCTTCAAGTGATGAAGTAGATGATAAAATAATCTGTAAAGAAAAATAGAATTTATCCACCTCATATTCATCTATTAAAGGAACCTTACTTATATCAGGATAAACAGATACAACATCTCCAGCTATTTCAAGCCCGGTAAATAAACCTTCAAATGGTTTAAAAATACTTTTTAAAATATCTTCTGGATATTCAACTTTAATATAAATTAAGTTATTGCCCTTTGCTTTTTCCTCTTTTATTTTTTCAATATCCTCTGAAGGAATAAAATTTTTAAAATCTTCATCTATATTCAAATCAATTGAAGCTGAAGAAGTAGAAACTGCTGTAGGTTGCTCATCTGTAGTAACCTCTTTTATATCAGCTTCACTTTTTGCACCTTTAGGTGCACCCTGATTTTCAATTATTTCATTGATCTTTTTAACAATTGGTAGATAATTCTGGTCAATTATACCCTCTTCTTTTAAAGAATTTAACATATCTTTCAATAGATCAATACCCTCAAAAAATGTATCCATAATGTAAGTATCAGCAACCATCACACCCTTTCTCAAGTTATCAAAAAGGTTTTCCATAGCATGAGTCAGCTTCACAATAGGCTCAAAACCAAACATAGATGAAGCACCTTTAATGGTATGAGCTGCTCTAAATATGGAATTTAAAATTTCTGTATCTTCGGGATTTTTTTCAAGCTCAAGCAGATCCATATCAAGATTCTCTATTAACTCATCAACTTCCTCAAAAAATTCTGCTACAATTGATTCGTCAAATCCTGTATCTGCTAATCTAAAAACTTCAACATTTTCATCTGCCATTGTTTCTCCCTCTTCTTCTTTTTCTATTTTTTTTGAACTTTCTCTTAAAACTTTAATTTCATCAAAAAAGTTGTTTTTAATTTCATCATAAGATTTCTCAGACATAAAAACAAAATAGCAAAAAAGTGAAGATTTATTAGAGCTATTAATCTCTTCAACAGTAGGCCTATAAAAAATTAACTCACCTACCTTTTCTATATCGTTAAAAATTGGTAATTTATTAAATTTTTCTTCAGTAATATCTGAAGTTACCTCTTTAATTACCATATACACATTTAAATCTCTGTCAACTGCATCTTTTAATATTGCTGCTTCTATCTCTTTTGGTACAAAGTTTTCAACAGGAATATCAAAATCTAAAAAATCAAGTGATGGTGCTTCATTAACTTCCTCTGATGTATCATTAGCATCATTAGTATCAGTGCCATCTAATATATTTCGTAGTTTCTCTACATAAGGTGTTGGATCAGTAATAACTTCTCCTTTGGTTTTTATCTCTTCTATCTGCTGGTTTAGAGCATCTGTGGATTCAAATAACAGATCTAAAATATTTTCTGAAAGTCCCCTGCTACCCTGCCTGATTTCACCCATAAGGTCTTCCATAGCATGAGCAAGCATTTGAACATTATCAAACCCAAGCATTCCAGCAAGACCTTTAATTGTATGAACAGCCCTGAAAATTGAATTAACACTTTCTTCATCAACTTCACCATTAGCTTTAAATTGCTGCTCAATAGACAGAAGATTATTGTTAATAGTTGTAAGATGCTCCTCTGCCTCTGATAAAAAATCTTCAAGAAATTCCTTTAATGAATCATCCATCTATATCTCCTGAAATTACGAAATCTTTTGAAATATTTTTAAAAATTTTTTCAAATTCAAATTTTTTATTCTGATACCCTTCTCTCCCCATTAAACCATAGGTAAAATTTTTACTCATTTCTACCCCAGGCTGATTAAATGGATTAATTTCAAATAAATAACCTGTAAAATGGGTCATAACTTCATAATAAAATATTAACCAGCCTAAATTAAACGCATTGATTTCACTTAAAATAATTGTATAATTTAAAACTCCATTTTTTGCAAGAGCCACCCTTGTTGAATCAACAGCAGAATTTATTAATTCACTAATTTTATGATTAAATAAATATTTGTAACTATCATCTATTTCCTGTTGCGGAATTGTTGTATCATTATGAAAATTTTTAACTTTAATAAAAGTGATTAATTTATCTTTTGGACCATCAATATACAACTGTAATTGTGAGTGTTGATCTGTAGTACCAAGCGCTTTAACTGGTGTTAGGCCAATACCATTTTTACCCAAACTCTCTGCCCATAATTGTCTAAACCAGTCTGCAAATCCATACAATTTGCTTGAATAAGGCATTAAAACATTAATACTTTTACCTTGCTCATAAGCAAGGTAGTGTATCATCCCTGAAAAGTAAGCTAAATTATTTGTAAAATTATTATTTTCAGTTTTATAATAACAATCTTTTGCACCATTCAATAGCTGTGAAATATCAATACCAGCAAATGAAAGTGGGAATAATCCAACTGCGCTTAAAACAGAAAATCTACCACCAACATTTTCTGGAATATCAAATGATACAAGTTCCTCTTCATTGGCTACTGAACGAAGCGTTCCTTTGTATGGATCTGTAATTATAACTGTACGCTCTTTATAACCTTTTATTCCAAATTTTTCAATTAAAATTTTTCTAATAATTAAAAACTGGCTAATTGTTTCTGCTGTTGAGCCAGATTTACTGATTATAACAAAAAAAGTTTTCTTCAAATCAATAAATTCAAAAAATTCTGTTACTACTTCTGGATCCACATTGTCAATAATGTAAAGTTTTTTTTCTTTTTTACCAAACATAGGTAGTAATGCTTTTTTAATAGCAATTGTCCCAAGAGCTGAGCCACCAATTCCAAGAACAACACAGGTATCAAATTTATCTTGAAAATTCTTTGAAATTTCTTCTAATGTAGATATTTCCTGAAATGGTAGTGAGTAAAAACCAACTTTACCTTTTTTATCTCTATTAATCTTTTCATGGATATTATTAACTTTTGAGTCTAAATCTTTTATTTTCTCAAAAGATAACTTCTCTTTCTGGAGAATATCTGAAAAACAAAAATTATAATCAATTTCTATAGTCATGGCTATATCCTTATTTTTCTTAATATAAAATAGAGAAAAAATAAAATCAAGTTTTTTTCCCTTGCCATGCTTAAAATAGAATGTTATTAATCTTACATGAACATATATTTTCAATTTACAATTATTGTAATCATATCATATTTAATTGGCTCTATTCCTAATGGATTAATTCTTTCAAAAATATTTTTAAAAAAAGATCCTCGTGATTCTGGAAGTGGAAATATTGGCGCAACCAATGTTGCAAGAAGTGGTGGAATTTTTCTTGGAATAATAACTTTAATTTTAGATGCAGCCAAAGGATTTATCCCGGTATTTTATGCATACAAGCTCAATTTACATGGGCAGCTTCCATACCTATCTGGGGTTGCAGCATTTCTTGGACATCTATTCCCCATATATTTACATTTTAGAGGCGGCAAAGGTGTTGCCACAGCAATTGGAATATTTTTAGCAATGGCACCTGTTGCAGTTGCTATTGACGCTCTTATTTTCTTTACTGTTGCGTTTGTGTGGAGATATGTGTCACTTGCATCTATTATTAGTGCATTATCTCTTCCTGGTATCATTAAATTTCTAATAATTTTTCATTATTACAATTTTGATAATACAATATTATACTTTGCATCAATTGTGTCACTTTTAATTCTTTACAAGCATAAACCCAATATTTTAAGACTTTTAAAAAATGAGGAATTAAAATTTGAATGCAAATTTAAATAACTTTGCGGAAATTTTAAATATCTCAAATTTTTCAGAATTTAAATCTTTTATTTTTTCTAAAAATTTTACACTTTTTTCAAACATATCAAAAGCCTATATTCTTGAAATAGGAGCTAAAAATCATAAATTATTATTCAAAAACAATGAAACTGTGATTAATACAAATCAGATTGATATTCTGTTATTTGAGCAAAAGTATGAGGATTCATCTTACTTATACAATGTTAATTTAAAAAATTTACCATTTCTGACTCATTTGGAAAATATAAAAAAAATATCAATAATTCCACTAATATTGCAAAACAGGCTAAAATATCTCATTATTATTCCCAATATAAAATTAGAAAAAAGTGAATTTCTATTTTTATCAAAAATTTTAAATCTTATATTTCAAAACATTTCAATTAGAAATATTGATCAGAGGAGAAACCTATATATTAATAGAATCTTCTCTATAATTTCCTCAACAATTATTGTAAGGGATAAAAATTTTAATATAATCCTTGTAAATAAAAATCATGGTGATGATGTTTACAAATGTTATGACCTTGCATTTGGCTTTTCCCAACCATGTAAATTTTGTCCAATTAATTCTTATGAAATCACCAAAGAGATTAATAAAAAATATTTTAAAATTCAGCAGACCTTCCTATCCCCATATTTTCTCTGTATAGTAGAGGATATTACCTCTCTTATAAAACTTAAAGAAGAGTTTAGTAAATCAGAAAAACTATCATTACTCGGGAAAATCGCTTCTGAAATAACACATGAAATCAAAAATCCTCTTAACTCCATTAAATTAAAAACAACTCTTCTTGAAAAGCTCATTAAAAATGAAGACACCCATGTAAAAAAAACTTTTCAGAGTATTCAACATGAGATAGACAGATTATCAAATTTATTAAATGACTTTTTACAATTTGGGAAAAATAGTGTTTTAAATAAGGTGGATTTCGATTTTGTAAAGTTAATTAATGAAATTATTTTTGAATTTCAGGAAACCTTTCAAAAAGAATCTATAAAAATTGAATTTAAAAAAAATATCTCTTCTCTTATTTATACTGGAGATGTTTACAAAATAAAGCAAGTGCTTATAAATTTAATAAAAAATAGTGTAGAAGCATTGAGAGAAATAGAATATTATAAGAAAATAATTATTGAATTGCAGAAAGAAAAAAAGAGAATTAAAATTCTTATAAAAGATAATGGTAAAGGTGTAAAAGAGATAGAGAAATTATTTACACCATTTTTTACAACAAAATATTTTGGAACAGGCCTTGGCCTTTCTATTGCCAAAAAAAATTTAGAACTACACAATGCTACTATAAATTATAAAAGAGAAGATTCTTTTTCAATTTTTGAAATAATTTTTAAAATTTAACATCTATTTTGTATAAGTCCTGACATTCCCTGACCCATTATCCAAACTTCACCTTACTTTCTACCAACTTTTCTTTTTCAGCATTTCTATAAATTTTAAAACTTTTAAACCACTATTCTCTAAAACAGATTTATAATTAATTTTATAATCATTTAAGATATTTTCATTGCCAAGGTCAGTAACTGCTTTGAAAATATAACTATTCACTTTATTAAGTTTACAAACTTGCACAATAGCTGATGCCTCCCAATCACCAACTGTTGCTCCATATTTATTGAAAAGCATCTTCTTTTTCTCTATTGAATCAACATTTTGAGTGGCAGAAACAACAACACCAATTTTTATATCTAACTTTTTTAAAATATTTTTAATATCATCTTTTAACTCTATTTCAAATTCTGGTTTGAAATTCCTTGTTGTAAAAAAATCGTATTCAACAGCTTTTATGCAAAAATATGTATCACCTATTTTTGCTTCTTCTGATACAGCACCAGCTGAGCCAAAGTTAACAACTAATTTAATATCATTAATATTGTCAATAGCATACTGAACAAAGCTTGCACTCCTCACTTTTCCCAAACCAGATTTTGCAACAAGAAAATCAACATTGTTAAATGAGCACTTAAAAAAAGTAAAAGGTTTTTTACCAAATGACTCTTTTAAAATGCAATGTTTTTTTATATAATCAACCTCTGTATTTAATGCAGAAACAACTAAAATCATCCTTAATCCTTTTTTTCTTTAATAAAACATTATGGTTTATTTCTCAATAAAATTTTATTTTATACTACAAAATTAAAAAATTATATGATAGATAGCAAAAATTAAAATAGAGGTTTTTTAAAATGGAGAGTTTAAAAGAGATTCTAAATAATAATGGAATAAATTTTTTACCACCAGAAGAAATTTTAAATAGAATAGATAAATTAAAGTTTTTATTACAAAAAAAAGAGATTTTAGAAGCTGTAATTTTTTCAAAAGTTAACAACTACTATTTTACAGGGACAAATCAGGAGCAAATTTTAATAGTCTATGCATCAAAACCACCTCTGCTTTTGGTTAAAAGGGATATTCATAGAGCATCTTTAGAATCACCAATAGAAACTGTAAATTTCTCTTCTTTTCAAGATTTAAAAAAATTTATTAGCTCAAAAAATATTGGAGTTGAGTTTAATTACATTACAGCAAAGCAATATTTAAAATTAAAATCATTTCTCTCTGATAATTTAATAGACATAACAAATATAATTAGAGAAATTAGAAGCATTAAATCTAATTTTGAATTGAAATTAATGAAAAAAGCTGCATCTATTGCTGAAAAAGTTTATATAGAGGCTCTTAACTATTTAAAAGAGGGTATTACTGAAATTGAATTTGGGAGTATTATGTTTTCCCTTGCTCAAAAGTTTGGTCATGAAGGAGTATTAAGAACAGGCTCAATTGATTTCAATCCAGTTTCATGGCATATTTTAAGTGGAATTAGTGGCAATATTCATGGTCAGTATGATGCACCAGCATCTGGTATTGGAATGTCTCCCTCTTTTCCTAACAGTGCAAGCAGGAAAAAAATTTTAAAAGGAGAGCCTGTTATGGTTGATTTTGGTATATGTTACTACGGTTATCAGGTGGACTCTACAAGAATGTATTGTATTGGTGAGCCTGATGAAAAATTTCAAAGCTTTTACAATAGTGCCCGAAAAATAGAAAAACATATTTTAACAAAAGTAAAAATAGACGCTACTGGTGATTTTTTATACAATGAGGCTATTAAAGAAGCAAAAGCTATTGGAGTTTTTAATGAATTTCTTGGAATAGGCAAAAATAAAAAAAAGTTTATTGGACATGGGGTTGGCCTTGAAACATCAGAATCTCCCTTACTTGCAAAAAATTCTAAAGATAAAATCTCAGAAAGGATGACATTTGCAATTGAGCCAAAATTTGTAATTAATAATTTCGGAATTGTTGGTATTGAGAATAGCGTGGTTGTTCTTAATAATAAAATTGAAAAAATAACTAAAATTAGTGAAGATATTTTAATAGTTTAATTTTTGCTAAAATTATGCTATACTAAATTAAAACTTCATTCAGGGGCAGAGTGACTCTCTGTTAAACATAGCAATTGAAAAATTCAAAAGTTATTAATATGAAAAAATTTTAGCAATAGTTAAAAACACTGTGCAAAGGTTTTAAATTTGGAAAACGCACATTATAAACTAATTAATCAGAAATTGTATTAACAGGAGGTTTTAATGAATATTGATATTAATGAACAGATGAATCTTATTAAAAAAGGTGCAGAGGAAATTATTAGAGAGGAAGAATTAATTGAAAAAATTAAAGCCAAAGGCTCACTTAGAATCAAGGCTGGCTTTGACCCAACAGCTCCTGACCTACACCTTGGACATACTGTGTTAATCCAGAAATTAAAACATTTCCAGGATTTAGGTCATGAAATATACTTTTTAATAGGTGATTTTACTGGAATGATTGGTGACCCTACTGGAAAATCAGAAACAAGGAAAGCTCTTTCAAAAGAAGAGGTTTTGAAAAATGCAGAAACTTATAAAGAGCAAATTTTTAAAATTTTAAATGAAGAGAAAACCATAATAGTTTTTAACAGTGAATGGCTATCCAAATTAACTTCAGAGGACATTGTGAGGTTATGTTCAAAATATACTGTTGCAAGAATGCTTGAAAGAGACGATTTTAACAATAGATTTAAAAATAATATTTCAATATCTATTCATGAATTTTTATATCCTCTTTTTCAGGGGTATGATTCTGTTGCAATAAAAAGTGATGTAGAGCTTGGCGGCACTGACCAAAAGTTTAATCTGCTTGTTGGTAGAGATTTACAGCGAGATTATGGTCAATCTCCTCAAGTTATTCTAACAATGCCCATACTTGAAGGTCTTGATGGTAAAAATAAAATGAGCAAATCATTGAATAATTACATTGGCATTCAAGAAAATCCAAATGATATGTATGGCAAAATAATGTCTATTTCAGATGAGCTAATGATTAGATATTATGAACTTTTAAGTGATATTAGTTACAACGATTTCCTTAAATTAAAAAATGGCATAAAAGATGGTTCAGTTCATCCAATGAATGCTAAAAAACAGCTTGCATACGAAATTGTTGCAAGATTTCATGGTTATGAAAAAGCAAAAGAGGCAGAAGAGTATTTTTTGCAACTTTTTAGCAAAAAGGAAGTGCCTGATGAGCTTGAAAATGTTGAAATTGAAATTGAAAATGAGAAAATATGGATATGCAAGCTTTTAAAAGAGCTTCAAATGGTAAGCTCAAACAGCGAAGCCAAAAGATTAATCAAACAGGGAGCTGTAAAAATAGATGGCGAAAAAGTTTTAGATGAAAATATAGAATTAACAAAAGGTTTTTCAGGAATAATCAGAGCAGGTAAGAAAAAAATAAAAAAAATTGTTTTAAAGTAATTGCTTGTTAATTGTTGGTGGTTGATGGTTGATGGTTAATGATTAGTGGTTAGAGTATGGAGAGTAACGAGTACCAGCTACCAACTAAACTCAGGGGGATAAATATTAGAGGGAAACTCTATCTTATTGGCTGTGGTCCTGGTAAGAGAAATCTTATAACTATAGCAGGTGAGGAGTGCCTAAAAAAATCAGAAGTTATATTTTATTTTCCA
>CAZIZE010000062.1:0-25242 GCA_964543655.1 uncultured bacterium | reverse complement strand
AGGTGCATTAGCAGATGCTTTTGCAACAAAAATTTGTAATAAATTAAAAAAAGAAGATGATTTAGAATTAGTTATTAATGAATATAAAAAAAATAAAAAAATTGAAGGTTGTATTTTATTTTTTAAAAAAAGAATTGCTGGCTGGGGAAAGTTTGAACTAATTAAAACAACCTTAGAAAAATAGTGCTCTGAAAATGGTATTATTTTGATATTACAATTTAGAATTTAAGGTTTTTCACCTTAAACTTTAAAGGAGCAGTATAACTTTTTTGAGATAATTATATAGGTATTTAAGCAACTGAACAAATATGCAGAGAGCTTGAATTAAAAATGTAAAATTGTTTATGTGGGATAAATTTTTGGCAATTTTTATTAAAAACCAATGGCTTTGAAAAAGTTTATTTTATTAATCAATAATTCTGCCTGAAAATTTACAAGCTCAAGCTTTGCTGAAAGTAGATCCTCATTTGCAACTAAAACATTAAGATAATCAACTGTTCCTATTTTATATTTTTTCTTAGCAAGTTTTAAAATTGTTTTTAAAGTTTTTATATTTTCCTGCTCTGCTTTTATTTTATTTTCTGAAAATTTGATTTTATTAAGAGCATTATAGACATCTTTGAAAGCAGTTTTAACAGTCTTTATATAATTTATTAAAGCTTCTTTTCTCTTGGCTAATGCAACCTTTACATCTGATTCTCTACGTCCAAAATCAAATAAAGTTTGTGCAATGTCTCCTCCAATATTCCAATTTTTCGCATTAATATCAATAAGATTTCTTAGTTTTCTACTTTCAAGGCCTAAAAGAGCTGTTAAAGAAAAATTAGGGAAAAATTCTGCTCTGGCAACAGCCACATTAAAGTTGGTTGCCTTTAAAATTTCTTCTGCTTTTCTAATGTCTGGTCGATTTTCCAATAATTTTGATGGTAAAAATTGCGGTAAATCAATATTAACTATAAATGAAAAATTTGTTTTTAAATTATTTGAAAATAACTCCTTTGGTGTTTCTCCAATTAATATAGAAAGTGTGCTAATTAAAACCTTTTTCTCTGATTTAATTTGCTCAATTAAAATTTTTGCACTTTCATAAAGAGATTTTGCCTGATTTAAGGTTAATTCATCTATTAAACCATTTTTATACTGCTTCTCTCTAAAATTATAAATGTCAAAATAGTTCTTCAATGTTTCATTAGCAATTTTTATCTGAGCCTCACAAGCAGCAAGTTTTATATAATTAATGGCAACATCAGCTATAACTGAGATTCTAACTATTTGCTGATTATACTTCTCAGACAATAGCATTGCTCTACTATATTTTTCTTGATTTTTTAATTTTCCCCAGAAATCAAGCTCATAAGATATTGAGGAAGATAAAATAAACTTATTATCAGAAATACTTGCCTTATATGATGTAGCTTCTTTGCTCGTCTGGAATCTTGAAAAAGAACCTGTGGCAGAAATTAAAGGTGCTCTGTTGGCAATACTAAAACCAAGATATGCAGCTGCTTCTTCTACCCTTTCTGTTGCAAGTTTTAAATCATCATTATTTTTTAAAGCTATATCTATTAATTTTGAAAGCTTTCTATCATTAAACTTTTTCCACCAAAACTTTAATGACACTTTTTTTTCTCTTTTATAAGTAATATTATCTGGCAATGGTATAGCTGGCCTTTTATATTTTTGTAAAGTTGAGCAACCAACAAAAGAAAATAGAAGTAAAATTATAAAAATTTTTCTCATTTAATCACCATACTACTTTTTAAATATACTCCTAAATTTCATTATTAAATAGTAAAATAGAGGTATAAAAAATGTACCAATAAGAGTGGCACAAACCATACCCCAAACAACAGTATTTCCAATAATATGTCTGCTATTGGCACCTGCACCTCTACTTAAAATAAGAGGGATAGAGCCTGCAATAAAAGCCATTGATGTCATTACTATTGGTCTAAATCTTATCTTTGCTGCTTCAACAACAGCATCGTAAAGCTTTAAATTAAATTTTTTTACCCTTTCCTCTGCAAATTCTACAATTAAAATAGCATTCTTAGCTGATAGGCCAATTAATGTAATAATTCCAACTTGTAAATATACATCATTTTCAAGGTGCATTAAATAAATTCCTAAAAAAGCACCAAGAACTGCAAAAGGTATGGAGAGCATAATTGAAACAGGAGCAAGCCAACTTTCATAAAGAGCTACAAGGATAAGAAAAACAAATATTATTGAAAAAATATAAACAGTATTTCCAGATTTTTCTACCTTTTTTTCCTGATAAGATGTTCCTGCCCAGGCTATAGTATATCCCTGAGGCAAGACTTTTTTGGCAATTCTATAAATTTCATCCATAGCCTCTCCAGATGTGTGGCCAATTGCTGGTTCTCCTATTATTTTAGCAGCATTAAACATATTGAAACGTTGTAGCACAGTAGCTGTTACTCTTCTTTTTATTTTAATTAAAGAGCTAACCGGAATTAATTTATTGTATAGTGAGCGAACATAAATATATCTGTAATCATCAATATTATCTCTAAAATTTTCCTTGGATTCCAAATTAACATGATAAACTCTACCAAACAGGTTAAAATCATTTACATAACCTTTGCCAAAGGTCATCTGTATAGTTCTGTATATATCTGAAATGTTAACTCCAAGTGCTTTTGCTTTTTCCCTGTCAACTTCAAGTGTATATTCAGGCACATTTGTATTTAATGTAGAACGAACCTTTCTCAAAATTTTGCTCTTTCTTGCAAGAGCCACAATTTTATTAACATATTTATTTAACTTAATAATAGATGAGCCACTTCTATCTTGAACATACATTTCAAAACCACCAGTTACACTCATTCCTCTAATTGGAGGTGGATTAAATGGGTATATCAGTGCATCTCTCTCCTTCATAAATTGAAACATTAATTGCCTTGCTATTGCCATGGAACTCTGGTCAGGTGCTCTTCTCTTTGACCAGTCAGTTAGGTGTACAAATGTGATAGCAGAATTGGTTTTGTATGAAAAAGCTGCTATATCAAGCCCAATAAGGGAAACCTCTTTGGTCACATTGGGATTTTTTAACAGAGTATCCTCTATTTTATGAACCACCTCTTCTGTTGCTTTCATTGAGGAACCTGGCAAAAGATATGTAAGAACAAATAGGCTACCTTTATCTTCTTTTGGTACAAGACCTGTTGGAAGTTTTTTGAAAATATGAACAATAGCAAAAATTACAACTGCATAAATAATAATATTCAAAAAAGAAGTTTTAATAACAAGTTTAACACCACCAGTGAAAACATTAGTGATTCTGTTAAAAAAGGATTGAAATAATCTTATAGGAAGTATTGGTTTTACATCTTGTTTTAAAAACTCAACACATAGCGCAGGTGTAAGGGTAAGTGCAACAAAACCTGAAAGCATCATTGATATGGAAATAGTTATAGCAAATTGCTGAAACATTTTACCTGTAAAACCTCCCATAAAAGAAGCAGGAATGAAAACAGCTGATAGCACAAGAACAATGGCTATAACTGGTGAAGTTATCTCTTCCATAGCTCTAATAGTAGCTTCTTTTACAGCAAGATTATTTTCACGCATATTTCTCTCAACATTTTCAATAACTACAATTGCATCATCCACCACAAGCCCAATGGCAAGTATCATCCCAAATAGAGTAAGCAGATTTATTGAAAAACCAAGTGCATAAAGTCCTGCAAATGTGCCAATTAAAGACACTGGTATTGCAAGCATTGGAATAATAGTAGCTCTAATTGAGCCAAGAAAAAGGTATATTACTAAAATCACAAGGATAATAGAGATAATTAAGGTATGTATAACTTCTTCTATTGATTTTTTTATAAAAATTGTAGGATCATATGGTGTATTATATTTTATATCATCAGGGAAATTTTTTGAAAGCTCTTTTAGCCTTTTGTCAATTGCTTTTGATACTTCAAGAGCATTAGCTCCAGGAGATAGGTAAATACCAATAGGAACAGCAGGTCTTTTTTTATCAAAAGTATCAACAAAATAATTTTCTGAAGCTAATTCAACATTGGCAACATCTTTTAATTTTAAAGAAGAGCCATCTGCATTTGCTCTTATAATAATATTTTCAAATTGCTTAATTGTTTTCAATCTGCTTGCCCCTTTCACAGGGTAGCTGAACGTATATTTATGTGGCAATGGCTCCTGAGCAATTCCACCTGCTGCATATTCTTGATTTTGAGAATTTATTGCATTATAAATATCAAGTGGTGTTAGATGAAACTGTGCAAGTTTATCAGGCTTTAACCATACTCTCATGGAATACTGCTTTTCCCCAAAAATTTTTGCATCACCAACACCTTTAATCCTTTTTATTTCATCAAGAACATTTACAATAACAAAATTGGAAATTGCTATATCGTTCCTTTTATTCCCTTTTGAGTAAAATGTATAAACTTTTAATAGGTCAGGCGCTCTCTCTCTAACAGTAATTCCAAGCCTTCTAACAATTTCAGGTAACTGATTCATTGCTGTCTGAATTCTATTATTAACATCTACCTTGGCCATTTTAGGATCACTGCCAACCTTAAAATAGATATTCATTGATAAAATTCCATTTGATGATGCAGTTGAAGAAATATAAATAAGATTTTCCACTCCATTTATAGCTTCTTCAAGGGGTGCAGCAACAGTTTTGGCTATTGTCTCAGCATCAGCACCAGGGTAAATAGCAGTAACGCTAACTTGAGGTGGTGTAAGTGTAGGATATTCTTGAACACCAAGATTCTTTATAGCAATTAAACCGAGCAAAATAATGATTATGGCAATTACCAGAGTAAAACGTGGTCTTTCTATAAAAAATTTTGAAATCATATATATCCTTATTTAATCTTTTTATTCACAATCCTATCCACTTTAACGTTAATTCCTGGTCTAATTTTCATAAGATTATCCACAATAACAAGATCTCCTGGTTTAAGCCCCTTTTGAACAATAAAATAATTATTAACAGATTTTCCAATTTTTATTGGTTTTATGCGAACTTTGCCATTCTCAACAACAAACACCATCTGACCTCGACTATTCTGAATAACAGCTTTTTGCGGAACTTTGATAATATTTTTCATTGCCATCCCTTTTAATACAATTCTAACAAATTGGCCTGGTAGTAATATATTTTCATTGTTTGGGAAAATAGCCCTTAATTTAACTGTAGAAGTTTCTTCATTAACATTAACATCAATAAAATCAATCTTCCCTTCATATTTGTATTGTTTTCCATTAATCAGGATTATAGCTTTTAAATCTTTTTTATAATTTCTGGTGAGATTTTTAAAATAAAAGTTATCAACATCAGGTATTGAAAATTCAGCATATATTGGATTGGTTGAGGTAATTTTAATAAGTGGTGTGCCCTCATCAACAAGATTCCCAATATCAGTAATTTTTAATCCACTAAATCCACTTATAGGTGCTTTTACTTTGGTATAATTTAACTCTATTTTAGCAAGTTTTAATTTTGCTTTTGCCTCTTCTACTACAGCTTTTGCACTTTCAAATGCAAATTTGTATGCATCATACTTATCCTTACTTAAAACTTTATCTTTATAAGATTTTTCTGCTCTACTCCAATCATTTTTAGCTTTGTTGAAACTATATTGTGCTTTCTTAAGAGTTGCCATAGCAAGTTGGCATTTAGCCTGATAAATATCAGGTTCAATTTCATAAAGAATCTCTCCTTTTTTAACAAATTCTCCTTCATTAAAAAATTTTTTCTCAAGGATACCAGAAACTCTTGCTTTCACTATAACCTTTTGATAACTTTTTAACCGTGCCGGGTATTTAATTGACAGTGGAATATTAACAGGTGGAGGAACTTTATATACATCAACAGGTATCTGTCTGAAATTTTTAGAAAAACATATTATTGGGAAAAGCAGGAAAAATATTAAAAATTTGATTTTCATATAAAATCTCCATATAGATTGAATTTATATAATAGAGCATATGCCTACAAGTAATGCAACAATTATTCCAATAGGTATGGTTTTTTTTAAAATATTACCTTCTTTTCCCACAGCATTGCATAACGGTGCAGCAAGGGCAATTTTAAAAGGACTTGAGATACTACCAATACTTGCGCCAACTGTAAGAGAAGAAGATAGAAGGCTTTTAGATATGCCAAGCATAAAAGCTGTTTTAAGCTGAAGTTTCCCAAAAAGCATTATTGATGCAATACCGTAACCTGTTAAAAAAGTTCCTATCCATCCAAGTAATGGTGTAAAAATAGGATAGAGCTTGCCACTATATTTAACAAAACCAGTTGCAAGCTGAAAAGCAATGTTATTATTATTTGTAATTGCAGTTAGGGAGGAATTTAACCCTGAAAATGCAATTACAGAACCCATTGCACCAAAGAAAGCCATACTTATCACAGGCTTATAAGCTTTTACAATAGATGCTGTTAAATGTTTAAAAATTGATTCATCTTTTTCTGCAAAAAGTTTAAAAGATATTAAAAAAGAGATAAAGAGATATATGTAAGCACTGTAAAAAGGTCTAATATTAATTGTATGAAATGGTATGATGGCAAATTTGAAAATTAATTTATTAAATACTATATTTTTTATTGGTGTGATAAGATTTACACTTGAAAGAAATATAAAAATTGAAAGAAATGGAATTATATGTTTGAAATTTTCTTTTGTAATATTTGGTTTAATTTTGTAAATTAGGTATAAAAAGAAAATTCCACCAATACCACCTATCATTGCAGATACTGAGTAGCTAATAAATTTTATAGTAATAAGTGCAAAAAGGTTTACAACAACAGCTGTTGCAACTATTGTCAGAAAATTTTTTCTCAAAAGTTTCGGTTCATCAATGAGATAAGGTATTGTTAGAAATAAAAAAATAGTTGCAGGAAAAGATAGATATATTAAATCGTACGAGAGTATATCAGGTGGGATAAGGGTAACATTTGAGAGCACAGTTACTATAACTCCAGCAAGAGCAAGATGCATAAGTCCTGAATATCCAAGGATACTCAATGCCACTGAGCCTTCTGAGGAAATACCTGCTGAGTAAAGCATTGGAGCAGCAACTGGCTCTGCTATTACACCTGCACCTTCAAAAAAGTTTACAAAACCTGCTGTTAATAGAATTGCTTTCTGAAATTTGTTTCTCAATCCTTTCATAAATAGTGAGGTAAGCTCTTGAAGAGAACCTTTTTCAATTAAAAATTGAGAAAGTAAAATTCCAGTGTACACAACAAATAAAATTGGGAGAGTTGTGATTACTCCATCAACACTTGAGAGTATTATCACCTTTAAAGAAGTTTTAAAAAGAAAAAGTGTAATTAAGACAGTGTAGAAAAAAGAGATAATGGATAATTTTAAAATATCAATTTTAAAAAAAATTACTAATATAAAAATAAGAATAACAGGAGATAATGCAATTATGAACATATTTACTATGTAACAAAAAAAGGATTAATTTGCAAATTTTTTATTGACAATTAAAGTAGTTTACGATAATGATTATCAATTACAAATGGAGGTTCAATATGTGTATGGATATTAGAATAAAATGTAATTGTGGTAAAAATTTTGTTCCTTTTAATTTAAGAGATAATATTTTACCGGAGGAAGTTATAGAAAATTTATACTGCCCTGAAGAATCAAAAAGCATCAAATTTGATAGTAGCAAAATGATTAATGATAATGGCTGGATAATAGAATACAACATGGAACTTGCTAAATTTATCTGTTCAAAAAAACTTGACTTAGCACCTAATGAGGTAACACCTGAATTCCTCTTTGATGAAGGTTATGCCACATGGAAAGAGGTTTTTCCAGGGGAGCAAAAATTAAGCAAAATAGAAAGAGAAAAAATATTAAAACTTGCCAAAACCAACCCAAAAGAATATTTTAAAGAATTTTCAAAATGGGCAAATGAAAGGATGGAAAAGTTTAAAAGTCTTGGGTGGAGAAAAGCCCAAAATTGTTAAATAGTGCCAACTTTAATCAAAAATTTTTTCTAATCCAAAGGTAACTTTAAAGCAAGAGATTTTCCAGCTAAAGCACTTACTTAGTTTACAGTTATCAGTTCAAAGTTAAATTAGGATTTGGTAGGGGCAATTAATGAATTGCTCTTATGGATTTAGTTTTTTATTACTGCAAATAACCATTAATCACAATTGGCATTTTTTATCATCTATAACTTTTTAAAGCAAAAGCAATATAATTTTAATTATACAAAACCAACCTTAAATCAAGAGATTTTTCGGGCTAACGCCCTCAAAATGACTGCTTTTATGCTAAATAGGAGCAGTCATAAAAAAATTGCTTTTGGATTTTGTATTTGGTTTTGTATTATTCATTTAAAATTGCACAATATACATTGGGAAATATCTCTTTAAACTGAGAATGATTTGATATTAAAAAATTTTTACAACAGGTAATCATATACCCATGCTTGTTAAACATTGTAGTAAGTTTTTTTATCATTTTAAAATTTATAAACTCTTTCCTGTTAATTTTAATAAGATCCATCTTTTCTCTAAATGAAATATCATTTAATGAAGCTATTTTTCTAAATGATATTTTTTCTCTAAGCTCCGGAGCAATTTTTACAAGTTTTTTTGTCCTGTCTTTACTTTTTAGAAAATATTTCTTCTTTAGAACTAAAGGAATATGTTTTATAGATTCTTCTTGATAAACTCCTCTTTTTGAAAATTCAATATATTTTTCATTACTATCAATAGCCAAAATTTGAAAATCAAAATTCTTATACAGAGAATTAAATTCACTTAAAAGAATTGCAAAATTATAAACTTCTTCTCCACTATTACAACCTACAATTAAAACATTATATTTGTTATTTTTATTTTGTGAATACCATTTTGGTAAAATTTTTCTCTGTAATATTTTATAATAACTCATCGATGTGCCTTATATTTCAGGTATAATAAAACATCTTCTACAATTTTATCAAGTGGAAGCACTTTTTTTGCTGCTCCAAGACTAATGGCTTTTTTAGGCATTCCAAATACAACAGAAGTTGATTCATCTTGAGCTATTGTATAAGCTCCACTTTCTTTCATTTCAAGAAGACCATAAGCTCCATCATCTCCCATCCCTGTTAACAATATTCCAATACCACTTTTTCCTGCATTTTGAGCAACAGTTCTAAATAAAACATCAACAGAAGGTTTATGTCTTCTAACAAGTGCACCATTTTTTAACAGAGCAACATATCCCATCTTTACTCTTTTTACAAGCAAATGTCTATCTCCTGGTGCAATTAAAGCCTTCCCTGGTTCAATTGGTTCATTATTTTCTGCTTCTTTTACAAGTAATTCTGAAACTTTGTTTAATCTTTTTGCAAAAGATTCTGTAAATCTAACTGGCATATGCTGGACAATAACAATTCCAGGAGATTTCACTGGAAATTGCTTTAATAAATATTCAATTGCCTCAGTTCCACCTGTTGATGCACCAATGGCTATTATTTTTTCATTATTATTGCAGGCATCTGTTGTTTCAACTCTTCTGACAACTGCATCAGCTGTTAGTTTTGGTGCTACTTGAACAATTTTCTTTATATTGCTTAAAATTGTCATATTTACATTTGCAGCAGCTCTAATAGCATTTAGTAACTTATTTTTACTTTTATATAAATATTTTTTAGTTCCAATTTCAGGTTTAGGCAAAACCTCAACAGCACCATATTGAATAGCTTTTAAAGCAATTTCAGAGTTTTTTTCAACAAGTTTTGAACAAACAATAGTGGGAATAGGATTTTGAGACATTAATTTTTTTAAAAAAGTTAAACCATCCATTTTGGGCATTTCTATATCAAGAATTATAACATCTGGCACTTTTCCATCTGCCATTAAATCTGCTGCTTTATATGGATTGGATGCAAGCCCAATAACTTCAATATCTTTCTGGTCAGAGATAAGCTCTTTAATTGTTTGCCTAACAAGAGCTGAGTCATCAATTATAAGCAACTTTATTTTTTCTGTCATATCAATATTTTAACTTATCTTTTTATATACAGATGAATAATATTTTGTAACTGGTAAATTGTACCCAAATAACGATTCTGCATGACCCAAAAAAAGGTACCCTCCACTGTTTAGCCAATTCAAAAGATTTGCAAAAAGTATCCCCTGTGTTTCTTCATTAAAATAAATTGCAACATTCCTACAAAATATTATATCAAATTTTTCTCTAAAGTTAAGAGAATCAATAAGGTTTAAAATTCTAAAACTAACTTTTTTTCTAATCTCTGGTGCTATTTTAATTAATCTTTTTCTTCTATCTTTGCTTCTTAACAAATACTTTTTTTTAAGGTTTGTATTAATATTTAAAGCTCTCTCTTCTTTATACACTGCACTTTTAGCTACCTTTATCATATCTTCAGAAATATCAGTTCCTAACACATGATAGTCAAAATCTAAATTTTCTTCATCAATAATATTTTGTATGGTGATTGCTATTGAATATGCCTCTTCTCCTGATGAGCAACCAGCGCTCCAAACATTTAGAAATGTTTTCCCTTTTTTATAAAACTCTTTTAAGATGATTTTTTCAAGAATTGAAAAATGCTCAATCTCCCTGAAAAAATCTGTTTTATGTGTGGTAACTATATCTAAAAATTTTGATAGTTCACATTTGCTCCCATCTTTGCTAAAAAGGAAGTTAATATATTCAGTAAAATTACTCAGACCAAGATTATGTAACCTTTTATTCAATCTTGATTCTAACATTATCTTTTTTTCATTCTTTATTTCAATCCCGAGTTTTTTTAAAAGAAATTTTTTAAAAAATTGAAATTCTTCATCTTTTAATTTTTTAAAACTATTTCTCTGGTTCAATATTGGCAATTCCATCTAACTCCTCTAATGAAAAAACTTTTTTTATGTTCACTATTATTGCAAAATCATTGTTATATTTATAAATTCCTTCTATATATCGTGGATGAATCTTTATCCCTATTGAAGGTGGTAATTCTATTGATTTATTATCTATTTCAACTACATCTTTAACATCATCAACAATAGCACCAATTGTTGCCATTTCGTTGTTTATGACAATTTCCAATATTACTATAGAAGTGTTTAAGGTAACACTTGTTGAGCCAAGTTCAAACTTTTTTTTAAGGTCTATAATAGGTATAGCATTACCCCTGAGATTAATAATTCCTTCTATAAATTTAGGTGCAAGAGGTATAGGAGTAATCTGGGTATATTCAATCACTTCCCTTACATAAGAAACATTGAAAGCAAAAAATTGCTCACCTAATCTAAAAATTAAGAAATTTGAAGTGGCAGACATTTCTATCTCCTTAAATTTTAAAATCTTTCAAATTCATCATCTGAATCATCTTTGGATAAATCAAGAACCACTCTCTTTTGATTATTTTCTTTTAAATCGTTGTTTAACATGGGGAAAAAATTTTCATTAACCTCTCCTTCAAGTTTTTTTACCTTTAACTCATCAATATCTGTGTGAAAATATTTTAATGAATCTTTTAAAAGTGATGTTTGAGATGAGAATTCAACAGCAGATGAAGATAATTCCTCTGCCATTGCTGCATTTTCATTAACTATTTGGTCAAGTTGCTGTATGGCATCATTTATCTGCTCAATACCAAGAGCTTGCTCATTATTGGCTGATGCAATTTCTTGAACAAGTTCTGCTGTTTTTTTTACTTCAGGTATAATTCCCATTACTGAGTCTTTTGCTTTCTCTGTTATTAAAACGCATTTTTCTGCAAATTCAATAATTTCAGAGGCATATTTTCCACTTCTCTCTGCAAGTTTTTTAACTTCTGATGCAACAACAGCAAAGCCCTTACCTGCTTCTCCAACTCTTGCTGCTTCAATAGCAGCATTTAGTGCAAGGAGATTGGTCTGTCTTGCTATTTCGTCAATCATGCTTATTTTGGATGAAATATTCTTTATTGTGTCTACTGTTTCTGTAATAACACTTCCTATTTGCTCCACTTTTTGAGCAACATCATTTGCAATATTCTCTGTGCTCAAAGCATTTGTAGCAGTCTGCTTTATGTTAGACGTTATCTCCTCTACACTTGATGATATTTGTTCAAGGTTAGAAGCCTGCTCAGATGCACCCTGAGAGAGCTGCTCTGATGCTGATGATATTTGTCTGCTACCACTTGCAATATCGTTAACAGCACTTTTTATATCAAAAATAACACGTTTTAGCCTTATAATCATCTTTTCAAGTGCAATGAGGAGATAATCATCTTCAGAGCGTTTTTCAATGTTAATATTGAGATTTCCTTCAGATATTTCATTAACTATATGTACAATATTTTTACTTGTATCTATTAATAAATTAACACTTTTAAACAACTTATCAAATTCACCAGAGTAATTTTTCTCAATAATAGAGGATATTTTTCCAACTGATAACTCCTGAATTATTTTTTTTATCTGCTCAAAAGGAATTGTGAAAGAATCCACCAATTTATTGACATTTTTTACTATGGAAAGGCCATTTCCTCTAAAATTAGCTTCTGATATTCTTGAATTAAAATCTCCATTAGAAATTTTATTGGCAAGTTCATTGATTTCATGTGTAATTGCCACTTCCAATGAAATATCAAGTAAAAATATTATAATACCAACTATTTTCCCACCTGTATCTTTTATTGGAGATGTATAGTATCTTACTGGTGTGTTTAATGCAACATTATCACCAACATGAATTTTCCCATCATTTACTGTTTTTTGCAATCTGCATTTTGGAGTATTACAATGCTCTGTTTTTAATATATTATAACATTTTTTATCAAGAAATTTTGAGAAATCACCTCCAAGAAATTTTTCAGCTGCTATATTAATAAATTTTATATTAAAGTCTGTATCAGTGATAATAACAGGTGTGGGTAATTTTCTCAAATATTGAGCATATCTTTTTGTTTCAAGAAGGTCATGGTCAAATTTTTTTATTTTTTCTTCAAAATTTTTGAAAATATCAATTACATAAGGGGAATATTTTTTTATATCAACAGAGGTATTATATTTACCATAAAGTTTATCAAAAAAAACAGTTAAAATTTCATCAAATAGTTTACTCGTTTCTTCTGCTATCTTTTTCTTTTCAAGTTCTGCTTCCACAAGTTTTCTTTTCAATTCTTCATTTTCCTTTTTTAATTTAAAGCCAAACATTGAAGCCTCCTTTTATTTTGAAAAATTATCTTTTAAATTGTTAAAAATAGCTATAATGTCAAGAATAAGAGCTAATGAACCATCACCATTAATAGTGGCACCTGAAAAACAGTTAAGCTTATTTAAAATAGGACCAAAATTTTTTATAACTATCTGTTTTTGTCCTATAATTCTATCTACACTTATACCAAATAAATTATTTGAAAATTCTACAAATACAATTTCTTCTACTTTAGGTACTTTATTTGAAATTTTAAAGTACTCCCGTAACCTAATAAATGGCACTATTTTATCCATGTATTCAATTACCTTACCATGTTCTATTTCATACTTTGTATCAGGAATATATTCAATGCAATGTTTAACAAATTCTATAGGTATAACAAAAAAGCTGTTAAAAACCTCTATCATCATACCTTCAATAATAGCAAGAGTTAAAGGAAGTGTTATCTTTATCTCTGTTCCTCTGTCTTTTTCTGAGAAAATAGAAACATCGCCTCCAACCTTTTTTATCTCTTTTTTTACAACATCCATTCCAACGCCTCTACCAGAAATATTGCTAACTTTTTCAGATGTTGATAAACCTGGGTGAAAAATATAATTTATAATTTCTGAATCTGACAAATTTGAATTTTCTGATAAAATTCCCATTGCAATAGCTCTTTTCTTAACTTTTTCAGTATCAATTCCACAGCCATCATCTTTAATTGAAATAACAATATTCCCGCCATCATGCTCTGCTTTAATTAAAATTGTACCTTCTTCTAACTTCCCTTTTTTTAATCTTTCCTCTATTGGCTCTATTCCATGATCAATACTGTTACGCAAAATATGTGTAAGTGGATTCATCATAATATCAATAACTGATTTATCAAGCTCTGTTTCTCCCCCTTCTATTATAACATTTACCTTTTTACCCCTCTCTTCTGCAATGTCTCTAACTGTCCTTTTAAATTTATTTAAAAAACTTCCTATTTGAACCATTCTAATATTAAGTGTAATATCTCTAAGCTCTGTAATTAAAGTTTCAAAATTTTCAGATAGTTCAGTTAATTCTGCATAATCATATTTTTTGGAAAAAGAGGATAATATTGATTGATTTATAACTAACTCACCTACGAGATCCAGTAAAATATCAAGTTTATGCTGGGACACTTTTAAAAATGTATCTTTGGAAACTGTAATACTTTTATTTAAATTAGATTTTTTCTCTAAATGCTCCTCTTTTTTGTTTTGAAACTTTTTAATTCTTTTTATTTCATTATCTTCTATTTCTCTAATAATAAACTCTTCATTTTCAAGGAAAATAAAAATATCCTTAATTTCATTAATAGTTTTCTCTGTTTCAACATAAACATCCCATGAAAGATAAGAATGAACAGGGTTTAAGTGCGTAATTTCAGGCACATGCTGATTATTGCAGATAATTGTAACTTCACCAATCTCTCTCAAAGAGTGAAAAATCTCAGAAATATCACCATCTCTAAGATAAAAATCCTCTTTTGGATTAATTTCTATTTTTAAATATATGGTCTTCTCTATTTTTTGACTAACTTCTGTAACTGTCTCTGATTTTTTCTCCTTTTCTTTTTCTATTTTCAAATTGTAAAGTTTATAAATTTTTTCTATTAAATTGTTAATATCATCATTTGAAACAGCATCAATATTATCCACGAGGATACGAATATAATCATTTGCTTTTAACGAAAGATCAATCAACTTTTTCTTAACATTAAATTTCCCATCCCTGATATTCTGATAAATTGTTTCAATTTTGTGGATAAAATCAGAAATTTTTGTAAATCCAGCTAAAGCACATGAGCCTTTAATAGTATGGAAATTCCGAAGAATTTTATTGATTAATTCAGGGTCATCTGACTTACCGTCAAGCTCCATTAATGATGATTCAAGCTCAGAAGTAAGCTCCTCAACCTCTTCATAAAATACATTTAATAAATCCTGGTCTAATTCCATAAGAAAAACCCTTTACTTATCTTTCAATAAACATGAATCGTGATATTGGCAATTTTTTATTGTGAGGTTATAGCCTAAAAAATCAATAGTTTCCAAAAGATTAGACGAAATTTCACCTTTTCTCGTAATTTTAATTCTATTTTTTTCTGAATATTTATGAAGAGCACAGATTAATTGAAAAAACGTGGCATCTGCTTTTTTAATGTTGGAGAGATTTAAAGAAATAGTATCTTTTTTTTCAATAAAGTTAATAAGTGACTTATGAATTTTTTCTATATTGTTAAAAGTGCATTCTGACTGGAAATTGAAAACCTTATCCATAATGAAATTATAATTATTTTTAGATAAAAAATCAAGATAATTAAAACTTTTGAAAAATAATAGTAAATTTGGTCCCTTTATTTATTTCACTTTCAACTTCTATTTCTGCATTGTGAATATCAATTATTTTTTTTACAATATTCAGGCCAAGCCCAAAACCGCCTTCTTTTCTTGTTCTTGCTTTATCAACTCTGTAAAACCTGTTGAAAATATTTTTTAATTGATTTTCTTTAATACCAAACCCTGTATCTTCAATTGACACAAAAATTTTATCATCATTTTCTCTAATAGATACAGTTATTTTCCCATTTTTTCTATTATATTTAATTGCATTGTGAATAATATTGTAAAATAATTGCTTTAATAGATTCTCATCCCCTTTAATGTATGTTTCTGGTTCTCCATCTATATCAATTTTAATATTTTTTTCTTTAATAAAACTTTTTAAAGATGAAATTACAGAAATAATCACGTCAATTACATCTATCTCTTTTATTTTATAAATAATCTGTCCAGATTCTGCTTTAGATAAAAAAAGCAACGTTTCCACAATACTTTTCAATCTTTTTATTTCTTCAAGGTTACTTTTCAAAACTTCTTTATACTCCTCTATTGTCCTGTTGCCCCTGAGAGCAACTTCTACTTCCCCTTGCAATACAGTTAATGGTGTTCTAAGTTCATGTGAGACATCAGCACTAAATTGTGCTAATTCATCAAAAGAGGCTTTTAATCTGCTAATCATACTATCAAATGTAGCAGCAAGCTCTCCAATTTCATCATCAGGCAGATTGCCTCCAACTTTCTCCTCTAAATTTTCTGCTGAAATTTTTTTAGCTTTTGATGTTATCATTCTTATAGGAGCAAGAGCTTTATCAATTATAAAATACCCAAAAAAGAAAATTATTAGAATTAGTATAGGAAAAGATATTCCAAGTATTATAATAAGCTTTTTTAGCGATTCTATAACAAATTCAAGAGATGTTCCTACTTGAATTATTCCAAGAACATAACCATCTGAAATAACTGGATATGTTAATACTCTCACTGGATATTTGTAATTTTTTATATAATAATTTTCAAAGACCATTATACCTTTTAAAGCTTTTTCTATAGTATCTCTTTTTACAGGGAGATTTTTTACATTTAGGTCATTTAAATTTGATCCAATGTTACCACTTGTATCAAGAATTCTTAAAATGCTTCCACTATGTTTTATATTTGGGTTATTGTAAAGGTCCTTTATTTTAGGTGGAATTGCCTGATTATACATTAAAAATGGAGAGTCTGAAGATATTTCAGCTAAAGATAATAATTTGTTGTCAACAGAATTATAAAGCTCCTGTCGCATAAAAAAGTAAATTGTTGAGCTGAATAATATAATAATTAAAATAAATATGGATATAAATAGCAACAATAACTTTGTCTTTGTTTTCAAAAGCAATTATTAATCCTCTTTCAGGATATATCCAACACCTCTTATTGTATGAATCAATCTTTTATCAAATCCTTTGTCTATCTTATTTCTCAAATGATTAATATAAACATCAATTATATTTGTTAATGTATCAAAATCATACTCCCAAACCTCTTTAGTAATATCATTCCTTGTTAAAACTTTATTTGGGTTTTTCATTAAAAGCTCAAGTAAAGCAAATTCTTTTGTGGTAAGCTCAACCTCTTTATCATTTCTGTATGCTTTCCTTTTAATTAGATCAAGTTTTAAATCAGAAAATGTAAGCATAACCTCCTTCTCATCACCAACACCTTTTCTTTTTAATATTGCCTTAATTCTCAAAAGTAATTCTTCAAAAGAAAAAGGTTTAGTAATATAATCATCACAACCTGATTCAAAGGAATCAATTTTGTCAGTAATCTGATCCTTGGCAGTAAGCATAATTACAGGAGTATCATTACCTTTTTCCCTGATGTTTTTCAAAATTTCATTCCCATCCTTACCTGGAAGCATTATATCAAGTATAATCACATCAAAATTACCATTTAAAATTTTTTCTTCTCCACTTATACCATCATAAGCTACTTCTACTTGAAAGCCTTCCTCTTCAAGACCTTTTTTAATAAATAAAGCAACTTTTTCTTCATCTTCTACTATCAAAACTTTCATGGCAAGCTCCTTTTTTTTTAATGTTATAAAATTTTTTACTATTTTTCAAGGATTTTTAGCTATATCAAAATTTTTTAATAATTTAACATTTGGTATTGCAAAAAGATATTCATTGTGTTAAGGACGCTAAATTATATTTAGAATTACTATTTCAGGAGGGATAAAATGGAAGTTAAAGCACCAATGGTTGGGAAAATCTTATCTATCAAAGTTAAGCCTGGAGATTCTGTAGAAGAAGGTGATGAACTTGTTATACTTGAAGCAATGAAAATGGAAATGCCTATTGTTGCTCCAGAATCAGGCACAGTTAAAGAGGTTAAGGTTAATGAAGGTGATACAGTAGAAACTGAAGCTGTTATCTGCGTGTTAGAGTAATTTTTAAAACGCTGCGCAACCGGCAGCGTTTTTTTTTATTGATAAAAAAATTGTATACAATGTGCAAGGGGGTTAATATGTCCAATAAAGTTATGATAACAGACACTATTTTAAGGGATGCTCATCAGTCATTGTTATCTACCCGAATGAAAACAGAGGACATGCTACCAATTTGTGATAAACTTGACAAAGTTGGTTACTGGTCTCTTGAAGTTTGGGGTGGTGCAACATTTGACTCATGCCTCAGGTTTTTAAAAGAAGATCCATGGGATAGATTAAGAGCTTTAAGGAAAAAGCTGCCTAATACAAGGCTTCAAATGCTTTTAAGAGGACAAAACATTGTTGGTTACAGGCATTATGCTGATGATGTTCTGGAAGCTTTTATTGAAAGAGCCGCATCTAATGGAATAGATGTTTTTCGAATATTTGATGCATTAAATGATCCAAGAAATATGAGGAAAGCCATTGAAGAAGTTAAGAAAAATGGAAAAATTGCTGAATGTGCTATAAGCTATACAATCAGCCCTGTGCATAATAATGAATATTTTGTTAATCTTGCCAAAGAACTTGCAGATTTAGGGGCTGATACCATTTGTATTAAAGATATGGCAGGACTTCTGGCTCCATTTGATGCATATGACCTTGTTAAGCAGTTAAAAGAGAAAGTTGGTTTACCTGTTCACCTACATTGCCACTGTACAAGCGGAATGGCACATATGTCATATTTAAAAGGTATTGAAGCAGGTGTTGATATTATAGATACAGCTATTTCAAGTCTTTCTCAAGGAACTTCTCAACCACCTACTGAAAGTATGGTTGCAGCTCTTAAAGGTACCCAGTATGATACTGGACTTGATGTTAGTTTATTAGGTGAAATTGCAGAATACTTTAAGGGTGTTAGAGCAAAATATAAAGATGTTGAAAGCTCATTTACAGGTGTTGACACAAAAGTTCTCATTTATCAGGTACCAGGTGGAATGATGTCAAACCTCGAAACTCAGCTTAAAGCTCAGGGTGCAATAGATAAGCTTGAAGAGGTACTTAAAGAAATCCCAAGAGTAAGAAAAGATTTAGGTTATCCTCCTCTTGTTACTCCATCAAGTCAGATTGTTGGAACTCAGGCTACAATTAATGTTTTAATGGGTAAAAGATATGCAATGTTTACAAAGGAAACTATTAATATCTTAAAGGGAATGTATGGTAAATCAATAGCACCTTTTGACCCAGAGGTTCAAAAAATGGCATTAAAAAAAGAAAAGCCAATAGAAGGCAGACCAGCTGATTATATTGAGCCAGAAATGGAAAAATTAAAAGCAGAGTTAGGTGATAAAGCTAAATCAATTGAAGATGTATTGTCCTATGCACTATTTCCTCAGGTAGCACTTGAGTTTTTCAAATTAAGAGAAGAAGGCAAAACTGTTAAAATAGAAGCATAGTGTTAAGTATAATTTTATACTATTTTTCTGTTGCAATTATCGGGCTGGCAAGTGGTTTTCTTGCTGGCTTGCTTGGCATAGGAGGTGGAATATTAATTATTCCATCTCTTTTTTTATTGTACTCATTTTATCCTCATCCTCATAGTAAATTTCTTTCTCAATGTATATTAGGAACAAGTAATGGCATTATTCTTATAAATTCTTTAAAAAATTTTTCAAACTATTACAAACAAGGGTTAATAACCATCAGAAACACTTTAAAATTTGCAGGAGCAGGACTTACTGGAGGCTTTGTTGGTGCAAGAGTTGCCTCATTTTTAAACACAGACAGTTTAAAAGTGTTTTTTGGAATTTTTCTTATTTTAATGAGCATTAAAATGGGTTTTTTCACAAAAAGAGATAGTCAGGAAAGTTTTAATCTTTCTGAGTTTCAAATAAATATTTTTATATTACTTGCCATTGGTTTTGTTGTGGGTCTTGTTTCAGGTTTTTTTGGGATTGGTGGTGGCATTGTTGCTGTGCCTTTGTTAACAACATTTTTTAAAATACCTATGATTTTTGCCCAGGGATTCTCAGTATCTTTAATCCCTTTTAATAAAATAGGTGGTGTTATTGGATTCATTGTTGGTGGCATGAAAGATGTTGGAATAAGTTTACCATTTATAGGCTTTATGGACATATCGCTTGTGGTAATATGTGGAGTATTAGGTGGGATAAGTAGCAGTTGGGGATTGAAGATGGCAAGTAAGATAAATCAGAAAGCATTGCAGAGAATTTTTGCTGTGATATTAATTGTTGTTGCAATAAGAATTATATGGTAAACCTCCCGGAACATCCGGGAGGATGATAATTACATTTTTCTAACTTTATCAGCCTGAGGTCCTTTGGTACCATTAACTATCTCAAATGATACATCTTCTCCTTCTCTCAATGTTTTGAATCCGTCTCCTTCAATTGCTGAATAATGAACAAAAACATCTTCGCCATTATCCATTGAGATAAAACCATAACCTTTCTTTTCATTGAACCATTTTACTTTACCTTGTTGCATAGTATTTCCTCCTTTAAATTGGTACAGGCTTAGAAAGCATCTCCTACTTTATGGAGAACTTTTTCAGCCAAATTTTAATGTTAATATCAGTATAAATTTAATAAGTCAATCTAAATTTTAATTTTTTTTAATATTTTTTAAAAGTGCATTAATTATTGCCACGGCAACTGGTGTGCCACCTTTTCTACCATTTGAAGTGATAAAAGGAATCGCACCATATTTTACTAACAATTCCTTACTTTCAGCAGCACCAACAAATCCAACAGGAACCCCCACCACTGCTGCTGGGTTTATTAAACCATTTTCATGAAGCCTGATAATTTCAAACAGTGCTGTAGGAGCATTGCCAATCACAATGATTCCATTGTCAGCATTTTTAGCAAATAATCTCATAGCTGCAATGGATCTGGTAATTTTTTCATTTTTTGAAAGTTTTATTACTTCTGACTCATCAATATATGTTTCGACCTTTACTCCAGAATCATTGCACATTTTTTGTGAAATACCATATTTAACCATTTTTATATCAGTTACAATATTACAACCGTTCTTTAGTGCATTGATAGCTTTTTCATAAAAATCATCAGAATATTGCAATATATCCACAAAATCAAAATCAGCTGTTGCATGAATTACCCTAATAACAACATTAAGCATATTTTCTGGTATTTTTGATAGTTTCTCCTCGGGAATTTCTGATTTAATAATTTCAAAGCTTTTATTCTCTATATCAATTGGTTTTACTATTTGCATATTAGCCTCTTTTTCTTAATTTAGAATATTTTTTTAATAAAAAATTTCTTTTAAACCTGCTTATTCTGTCAATATAAAGGATACCATCAAGGTGGTCATTTTCATGCTGGATAGCTATTGCAAGCATATCTTCAGCTTCCATTAAAAATTTTTCTCCATTTCGGTCTAAAGCCTCAACCTTGCACCTATTGTATCTTTCCACATCTGCTCTAATTCCCGGTAAGCTCAGGCAACCTTCATTTTCCATAATGGTTTTATCTTTTAAATCAGTAACTATAGGATTAATAAATACAAAAACCTTTTCCCTATCTTGCTCTCCTGTTTCACGTTGATTCCAATCAATTATAAAGAGCCTCAAAGGCTCTCCTACCTGTATTGCGGATAAGCCAAGCCCCTGATGTTCATACATTGTATCAATCATATCATCTATTAATTTCAATACTTTTTCATCAACTTTTTCAATAGGCTTTGATTTTTCTCTTAACCTTTTATCAGGATATGTAACAATTTCAAGTAAAGCCATTTTTCCACCTACCAAATTTATTTCTTATTTTTCATAATCTGTTACCTGGAAAATTAAATTTTCACCGGTGTATTTAAACGTTGCCCAGATTTTTTTACTGTTAATATCAATACATGGGTAATACAATTGAGCAGTTTGAATATTATATGTGCCACAAGAGTTAGAGTCCCAGTTATCCAATTTTTTTATCTCTGTTAATTTAAAATCAAGGTTAGTTAAATATTGAAAATTAACAGAATAGGCATTTTCTCCAACAATTACACATGGCAAAAACAGCGTCGCACCATTAATATATCCACAATAGTTATTTTGTGGAGTAACCAGAGAATCACTTTCATAAGATGCTAATTGAATCTCAACACTTTTTCCATTATTAAGTGAAATAAAAATTTTATTACCTAAATTACCTTCTGCATAAAGTTTTAAGGTATTGCCATCATAAAAAGATAGGTTTATTTTAGAAACATCAGTTTGATACTGCATTGAAGTAAAAGAATCATTGCAGTTGGAAGGTTTAAAATAAAGATAATAAGTTTTATTAGGTTTAATATTAATTTTAGCATAATTATTAGTTAAGATAAAGTAAGGTGCATTTAAGCTTTTTGTGTGGAAGCTCCACTCTATCTTGTGAGTTTCTCCATTTTCAAAATAAACAACCTCAGCTTGATAATTTTTATTCCATTGAAATCTCTCCAGAGGCATTAAAGCATATTCATAAGAGCCAATATCTTGATTTGGGTCATTTTGAGAATCCAACAATTTTACATTATCAACTATATCTCCATTGGAGTAAAGCTTAAAAGAGAGTAATTTAAAACTTTCTCTATCTATTTTGTATGGGTTAAACTGTATTGAAATTGGATAACCACTAACACTACATTCTGGCAATGGATCTGGAATCTCTTCATAAAATACAGGTGGCGTTTCATAATAACCATTATAAGGCCATACTATATATTTGTGGGCTTTTTCATAAAAGTAATCTGTAACATTATCATATAACTCTTTTGAAATTTTTTTAGCACTGTCACTGCATATATTTGTATAGTAGTAACCTGTTCCATTGTATGTATTGCTGCTACTGCACAACTTTCTTAAAAAACTATTTCCCATATTGTACACATAGAATGTTTTATAATATGAATCATTGGAATATGAATAACCAATGCCTATTTCATCAATCTTCAAATTTAAAAAACCTAATCTATGATAAATAGCAGAAAAAAGGTTATCTATTGACTCTCTAACATTTTCATCACCAACAGAGAGATTTTCAACAATGAAATTTGTTGAATATCCAGTATAGATTGCTCTATCACCTGGTGTTTCTCCTGTAAAACCTATTAATCCTTCAGTTTCAATATGAGTAATAGTGTTGTTGGCTATTAAATATTTCGCATGATTTTGGGCACTTTCATCAAGCTGACTATTTTCTGTAAACTCCCATAGTCCTGCATTGTAACGTAATTGATTTAAATAGTTGAGTCCATCTTTTCTAACCTGTTCTATGGTAAAAGAAGAAAATCTACCTTTACTGAAAGTATGCCAGTAATTGATAACACCATTTTTCTCTGAAGAAAAAAGATTGGTTAATTGAAATAGAATAATAGCTAAAATTAAAAAAAACCTTCTCATAATTTTTTCCTGTATTAAATTTTTTAACTGAATGCAAGAATAATTTATTATTTGACAAAATTATGAAAAAAAATTATAAAATATTATGGATTATAAAAAATTAAAAGATAAATATGCTATTGTTGGAATTGGATATACTCCTCAGGGTAAAATAGAAAACAGAAGCGCCATTAGCTTCTATGTTGAAGCATCAATTAATGCAATTAATGATGCTGGATTAACAAAGGACGATATTGATGCTCTTATCTGTTACAGGCAGTTTAATCCATGCTTAAACGAGCCTACAGTAACACCTTATCTTGTTGCTCAACATCTTGGTATTACACCTGTGGTGCTAAGCCAAGAATCTTTTTGCCAACGTAATCAATTTATTCAAGCAGTTGCCCTTCTTGAAGCAGGATTTTGCAAAAATGTTTTAATTGTATATGCAGACAATGCAGCAAGTGGAAGGAGAATGTTTATAGAAGAAGCAACTCATTCAGAATCATTTTATGATAATGCTATATATGGAGAATTTGGATTTGTTGGTGACTATGCATTGGCAGCAACAAGGGCTATGCACGAATTTAATACAGGACCAGATACCTGGAAACATATAGCAATCAGTCAGAGAAAATGGGCAAATTTAAACCCATTAGCCCAATATTATAATGAGATTTTAACAGAAGAAATTTATTTTAACTCTCCAATAATAGCTACACCTTCTAGAAAATATGATGCAGCATTGATTAGTGACGGAGGAAGAGCCTGCATAGTAACATCTGTGGAAAGAGCAAGAGATTTGAAAAATCCTGTTGTTTCTATAATGGGAATTGGTGAAGCAAATCCTTCAGTTGATGTTCATCAGGCTGACTATCTTGCTGGGAACACAGGAGCAAAAAAATCAGGAGAAATGGCTTTTAATATGGCTGGTATTACAATCAATGACATTGATGCTTGTGAAATTTATGATTGCTTTACATACACAGTGGAAATTACAATGCAGGATTATGGTTTTTTCAAAAAAGGAGAGGGTGAAGATTTTTTTAAAAATGGAAGATGCGCACCTGGTGGTGAATTACCTCTGAATACTTCAGGAGGATTGCTGTCAGAGGCATATTTTATGGGAATGACTCCTATTACTGAAGGAGTAATGCAATTAATGGGTAGATGTGGTAAGAGACAGCTTGGCACTCTATTGAACACAAAGGAGCCAGAGATAATTCTTTGCTGTGATAATGGAGGGGTTTTGCAGAGTCATTCCACATTAATTTTAAGGAAATTTTAATGATAAAAATATTTTTACACCCGGATAATAGAGAATTCTGGAATTTTTGTAGAGAAAAAAAATTAATTTTTCAGAAGTGCACTAATTGTGGAAAAATTAGATGGCCATATTCATTTTGCTGCCCAGAATGTTACTCTTCTGATTATCATTTATCAGAATCAAAAGGTTTGGGAAGAATATATTCTTATGTAATTTATAATGCTCCATTTCATAAAGATTTTAAAGATAGAGTACCTTACATTGTAGGTGTAATAGAACTTGATGAAGGTGTAAAATTTCTTTCAAATATTGTTGCAAAAAATTTTGAAAATATTCATTGTGGAGAAAAAGTAAAATTATTCTGGGAAAAACTCAATGATTTTTATATACCAAAATTTTGTTTAAATTAGTCCTTTATGGATAAACAGTTATTAAGCTGACTTTCATTGCACAAAACTTGATTATACAAAACCAATTATAAAATCCAACAGCAATTTTTTTACAACTGCTTATATTTACCACAAAAGTAGGACATTTGCACAGTATCTTTAGCTATATGCTAAAATTTTCTTTTAATAATAACAACTTATGGATTCTTCAGTTGCTACACTCCTTCA
>CAZIZE010000061.1:0-13668 GCA_964543655.1 uncultured bacterium | reverse complement strand
TGTAGGTTTCCTTATTCATGTATATTCCATAGGTTATATGATTCATGATGAAGGGAGATATTATAGATATTTTACATATTTGAATCTATTTATGCTTTCTATGATAAATCTTATTCTTGCAAATAACTTTGTTCTAATGTTTCTTGGTTGGGAAGGTGTTGGAGTATGTTCTTATCTTCTTATTGGTTTCTGGTTTGAAAACAAAGAATTTGCATCTGCAGGAAAAAAAGCGTTTGTATTTAATAGAGTAGGTGATTTTGGATTTATTCTTGGTATGTTTTTATTGTTTTTTACAATTGGAAAATATACCAATATATACACATTTGATTTTTACGCATCACTTTCTCATGTGAAATTTATCCCTGTTGGTATTGCTACTGCTGTAGGAATTCTTTTATTCATAGGTGCTACAGGCAAATCAGCGCAAATACCACTTTTTGTATGGTTGCCTATGCAATGGCAGGTCCAACTCCAGTATCAGCTTTAATCCACGCTGCTACAATGGTTACAGCAGGTGTGTATATGGTTGCAAGGTGTGCACCACTTTACATGCATGGACATTTAGCTCTTGAAATTGTTGCAATTGTTGGTGGAGTTACATCTTTTTTTGCAGCTACTATGGCACTTGCTCAATACGATATTAAAAAAGTTATTGCTTATTCAACTATATCCCAATTAGGATACATGTTTTTAGGTGTTGGTGTGGCAGCTTTTTCAGCAGGTGTATTTCATATAGTTACACATTCATTTTTTAAAGCATTACTCTTCCTTGGTGCAGGTAGTGTAATTCATGCTCTTTCAGGAGAGCAAGATATGAGAAAAATGGGAGGATTAAAAAATAAAATACCAATAACATACTGGACATTTTTAATCGCCTGTCTTGCTATTTCTGGAATTCCAGGTTTATCAGGATTTTTCAGTAAAGATGAGATTCTTGGTAAAACTTTTGCCTCAGGCCATTATTTTCTCTGGGCATTAGGCACAATTACTGCTGGTTTAACATCTTTTTATATGTTCAGAGTTTTATTTATGACATTTTTTGGTGAAAGTAGAGTTGAACCTGAAGTTGCCAAACATATTCATGAATCACCATCAAGTATGACAGTTCCCATGATTATACTTGCTATATTATCAGTAATTGGTGGTTACATAGGAGTACCTAAAATTTTAGGTGGCTCTAATTTAATAGAGCATTTTCTTGAACCATCATTTACATTAACTGGTCTTGCTGGTTTTGAAACTGAGAATCTTTTTCATCCAGTTTCACATAGCTTAGAATATCTTTTAATGATAATAGCTGTAATTGTAGGTCTTGCTGGTATCTATGTAGCTTATCTATTTTATCTTAAAAATAGAGAATTACCAGAAAAACTTTCTAAAAGTTTTCCTCTGTTGCATAAATTACTTTATAACAAATGGTATGTTGATGAGATTTATGAGTTTATTTTTGAAAAACCAGGTAATTTCATAGGCAATGTATTATGGGTTATTTGGGATGAGTTAATTGTTGATGGAGTTGTAAGGACAGTTACAGGGATTATAAGAGGTGTTGGTTATGGGTTGAGATTTGTTCAAACTGGTTCTGTTCAATTTTATGCAGTTAGCATTTTATTAGGGATTATTATAACTATTAGCTATTTCTTAAATATAATATAAGGGGAGCAGTTATGGAAATATTAACTAACCATATTTTATCTATAATGATATTTTTACCATTAGCTGGTGCTATTACTCTACTTGGATTTCAACGAGATAATGATGGTGGAGTGAAGTTAACAGCATCATTCTTTGCTTTTCTAAATTTATTATTTGGCCTGTATCTTTTCTTTGGATATAATGGCAAAGGTGCAATTTTTCAATTTATAGAAAAGCATCAATGGATAAAATCTCTTGGAATTCAGTATTATCTTGGTGTTGATGCTGTTAGTATGTACCTTATTGTTGCAACAACATTAATTACAGCAATTTGCATAGTTGCATCGTGGAAGATAGAAAAATATGTTAGAGAATATTTCTTATGTATATTGTTTGTTGAATCAGGAGTAATAGGCTCACTTGCTGCCCTTGATTTAGTTTTATTCTATATATTCTGGGAAGTTATGTTAATACCAATGTATTTCTTAATTGGTATTTGGGGTGATTATAAGAGAATCTACTCTACTTTAAAGTTTTATATTTATACAATGGCAGGTAGTGTTATTATGCTTGTAGCAATTTTTACTCTTTACTGGTTAAATGGAAAATCTAATTTTGAAATTTTAAGTATGTATAAATTACACATTCCAATGGCAAAGCAGACTCTGCTATTTTTAGCTTTTTTTGTAGCATTTGCAATTAAAGTACCACTTATTCCATTTCACACCTGGCAACCTGATACATATGTTAATGCTCCAACAGCAGGTACAGTTTTACTTGCAGCAGTTTTATCAAAAATGGGGGTATATGGATTTTATAGATTTGCAATGCCACTATTTCCAGATGCAGCAATAAAATTTACTCCTTTAATAGCTACTCTTACTTTAATAGCAGTTGTATATATATCTTTAATAGCTATTGTTCAGAAGGATATGAAAAGACTTATTGCATATTCATCAATAGGTCACTTGGCAGTGATTATTTTAGGACTCTATCTTTTAACAGTTCAGGGAGTGCATGGTGCAATTTTTCAAATGTTAAACCATACAGTTGTTACAGGTGCGTTATTTCTACTTCTTGGAATTTTATTTGAAAGAAGTTCCTCAAGACTTATTAAGGATTACAGTGGGATAGCCAAGCAGATGCCTTTATTTGCCACTTTTTTTATGATTGCAATGTTAGCATCAGTGGGGCTTCCAGGTACAAATGGTTTTATTGGTGAATTTTTACTTTTTATTGGTATTTTTAAAGCTAATCCTTGGTTTGCAGTAATTGCATGTACATCTACAATACTTGGTGCCATCTATATGTTATGGATGTATCAGAGATCATTTTTTGGTCCACTTGAAAAAGAGGAGAATAAAAAATTACCAGATATTAATGTTAGGGAATTTGGTTATATTATTCCGTTGATTCTTTTAATATTTATAATGGGAATTTTTCCACAATACTTTATTCAGAAATTTGATTCAACATCTAAAAATTTTATAAATACAATGAAAAGTAAAAATACAATTACCATGGTAATAGATAAGTAGAGGAGGAAAAAATGGTAAATTTTATGACTCTTGCTGAGCCTAAGTTGATAGTAATTTTACCTGAAATAATTTTATCAATATTTGGGATGTTAGTTTTAATAGCAGGTGTTTTTAGTGAAGGTAAGGAATATAAAACATCATACAATGGATATATTTCAATAGTTGGAGTAATTTTTGCCTTTTTTTCACTTTTTTTAATATATGGCAAAAATGTTTCAGCATTTAACCATATGGTTGTTCTTGATGGTTATGCTTGGTTTTTTAAATTAGTAACTTTAATTATAGTAGCTTTGACCATTTTTTCCTCAATGAATTATACTGTAAAAAAGAAAATAGATTCAGGGGAATATTATGCACTGATTTTATTTGCAGCAGTAGGTATGATGTTAATGGCATCTTCTACCAATCTTATTATGATTTTTATTGCACTTGAAATGATGTCTGTGGCAATATATTGTCTTGCAGCTTTTAAGAAGAATGATGAAAAAAGTGTTGAAGGTGCAATTAAATATTTTGTTCTTGGTGCATTTTCAGCAGGTTTTCTACTTCTTGGGATAGCTTTTATTTATGGTGCAACAGGTGTATTTGATTTAAAAGATATAGCTAAGTTTATAAAAATTTATCCGGAATATCTACATAATCCAATGCTACTTGGTGGAATTGCCCTTATATTAACAGGATTTTTATTTAAAGTATCAACAGTTCCTTTCCATATGTGGACACCAGATGTATATGAAGGAGCACCTTCACCAATTACCGGGTTTATGGCTACTGGAGTTAAAGCAGCAGCATTTTCAGCTTTTCTCAGAATATTGTTAACATCTTTCAATCACTTTGTTAATGAGTACAGCGCAATTATAGCATTTTTTGCTGTTCTTACAATGTTTGGTGGTAATTTACTTGCATTACCTCAGAAAAACGTTAAAAGAATGCTTGCATATTCAAGTATTGCTCATGCAGGTTATATCCTTGTAGGTATTGTTGCAGCAACATATTTAAGCAGCTCAGCAATACTATTTTATCTTCTTGGATATGGTTTTATGAATGTTGGTGCATTTAGTGTTCTATCAGCAGCTAATGCAAGAACACTTGATGATATAAAAGGCTTAGGTTTAAAAAATCCATTTCTTGGAATTGCAATGAGTGTTTTTATGTTTTCAATGGCTGGTGTCCCACCAGCAGTAGGATTTTTAGGTAAATTTTATCTTTTTTCAGCAGCAATTAATGCAAAACTTTATGGATTAACAATTCTTGCTGTAATTAATAGTGCAATTTCAGCATATTACTATTTGAGAGTACTTGTTTATATGTATTTTAAAGGAGAGGCAAAAGAAACAGTTTCCTACAATATGTCAACAGTTTTTGGAATCAGCCTTGCAATTGCAGGTGTTCTCTACTTTGGAATATTACCTGAATCTTTAATAGAATTCCTTCAAAAATCAATTATACATTTATTGTAATTTGTTAATAAATTTAGCCCTCTCTTAATGAGGGCTTTTTTATTTTAGAGATTATGGAAAATTATTTAAAACCCACCTATTTTATAGATTATAACCAGCCATTAATAAAAGAGAAAGTTGCATTTTTAATTAAAGATAGTAAAACAAATATTGAAAAAGCTATAAAACTTTTTTATTTTGTTAGAGATTCAATAAAATACAATCCATACAGTCCGTGGGAAAAAGAGGAGTATTATAAAAGTAGTGAGATTTTAAAAAGAGGCTATGGCTACTGCATTCAGAAAGCTGTTCTCTTATGCTCAATGCTTAGATGTGCAGATATACCCTGTAAACTGATTTTTGTTGATATTAAAAATTATAAAGCACCTGAAAAATTAACAAAACTATTTGGTAATACATACCATTTTCATGGATACTGTGGAGTTTTTCTAAATAATAAATGGATAGCTGCTGCTCCTACTTTTAACATTGAAATGTGTGAAAAATTTGGATACAAACCAACTGAGTTTAATGGTAAAGATGATGCTCTTTTACACAAATATAATCAAAACAATGAACTTACCTTTGAATATGTAAATTTTAGAGGTGAATTTGATGACCTGCCTTTTAATACAATAATGGCTGGATTTAAAAAAGAGTTAGGTGAAGAAGTTTATAATAAGTGGTGTAAATATGTAGCAGAATTAAATAAAGGAGAAGTTTAAAGTTTCATCAGGATTTGAGAACACAACTTTATAATCACCTTTTTCTGCTAAAAATATTTCAGTAAAACTTCCAGTTAAAATAATCTGGCCTTTTTTCAAATAATCGTCTTGTGATATTAACTTTCTGCTCAACCAGAGAAGAGCATTTAAAGGTGAGCCAAGAACATTGGTTGCTTCTCCTATTCTAATTAATTTTCCATTGAGAAACAATTCAGCTTTACAATTTATAAAATCTTCTCCAGAATATTCCCTTTCTCTATTAATTATAAAATATTTTGCTGCAAGGTTATCTGCTATTATTTGAAAGGCATTTAAACTTCCACTATTCTTTACCCTTAAATCAGGAAGTTCAACTGACATAAAGTAACTTTTAATATATTTTTTTATTTCATTTATAGAGTTAAGTTCTTTTTCTATGTTTTTTGAAAGTTTAATTGCTATTTCAACCTCTATTAAAGGTGCTACAAATTCAGAAATTTTAAATTTTAAATTATTTTTGTACAACATTGAATGGTATAATTTACCATAAGCTGGCTCATTAATGTTGAATTTCTGCTGAGTATCATTACTTGAAAAGCCGATTTTGTATCCAATTAATCTATCATTAAATTTTTGAGTTAATTCTCTCTGTTTTAAATATGCATTGTGCAAGGAATTAATTGTCATAACATCTCCTTTTAATAACGTTGCTCAAATTTGGGCACCCACCATTTTTCAAGATTATACTCAATTCCAGCAGGTGCAAGCTTTACATTCCTAAATCTTTTATGTAAAATTACAAGTGAGTAAGGAATATAGAGAAATACATAAGGCTCATCTTCTGATAAAATTTCTTGAAATTTAAAGTATATTTTTTTTCTTTCTTCAATGTTAAAGGTTAATCGTCCCTCTTCAAGTAATTTATCAACTTCTTTATTTTTATATGAAATGAAGTTTAATTCTTTTGGACCAGTTTTGGATGAGTGCCAGATATCGTATTGATCAGGATCTATTCCAGTACTCCAGCCAAGAATAACAGCTTGAAATCTTCTTTTATCAATAAATTCATTTATAAATGATGCCCACTCAATAACCCGAATGTTAACTTTAATACCAACTTTTTTTAATCTCATCTGGATAATTTCAGCTGTTTTCAATCTATTGTTGTTCCCCTGATTTGTTAAAATGGTAAATTCAAATTTTTTTCCATTTTTATCGAGAATACCATCATGATTGGAATCAACCCAATTAGCTTCTTTTAATAATTCTTTTGCATATTCTGGATTGTAATTGTATTTTTTTACATTTTTATTGTAATACCACATATCTGGGCGATATGGACCTGTGGCAACAGTTCCCAAACCAAGAAGCACACCATCTACAATTTCCTTTTTATTTATAGCATATGCTATAGCTTGTCTAACTTTCCTATCTTTAAAAAGGGGATCTTTTAAATTAAATCCAAGATATGTGTAACTGAAAACTGGATAACAGAACTTTTTAAAGTTTTCTTTAAAAAACTTTGTCTCTGTTTGTCTTCTGAACTGTATGGGAGTGAGCCCCATTAAATCAATCTTCCCAGCTTTTAATTCTAAAAACATGGTAGCAGAGTCTGGAATTATTTTATAAATATACCCATTGAGGTATGGTCGTCCATTAAAATAATTGTTGTTACTTTTAAGTTTAACAACCTGTCCCACTTCCCATTTTTCAAAAATAAAGGGACCTGTACCAACAGGGTGTTTGCTTAAAGGTGTTTTTAAAATATCTTTACCTTTTAAAAGATGGGCAGGTAAAATAGAAATAGTCCAGCTTCCAAGAGCAGGTGCAAAAGGTTTTTTATAATAAACTTTAACTTCATATTTATTGACTTTTTCAACTTTTTTAACAAGTTCATAATCTCCTCTGTATGCTGTGGGAGTTTTGGGATCCATAATAAGATTGTAGGTAAAAATAACATCATCAGCAGTAAACTCAACACCATCCTGCCATTTTATCCCTTTTTTTAATTTAAAAGTAATAACCTTGTTATCTTTTGAAATTGAATAAGATTTAGCAAGGTCACCAACTAATTTTAAATTTTTATTGTACTTTAGCAGACCATTGTATATTAATCCTGCTATTTCATGTGAAGCAGAATCAGTAGCAAGGATAGGTATAAGGTTGCTAATATCACCAATGGAACCAACAACTATTTTATCTCCATAATCAGGTTTATTAATACTCTTTTTTATAGGAATTTTTTTAGATTTTTGAGGTGGTTTTTCCTGCTGGGAGCAGCCTAAAAATAGTAGTAGAATAAAAATTGCAATAAATAATTTTTTCATATATATTCCTTTCATAAAGATAACCCAATATATATTATTGGAGAAAAATTTTCAAATATTAAATTTAAATTTCGAGGTGTTTTATGAAGTATAATAGAGCATACATTCTTTTATCACCAGCAAAAATTAATCTATTTTTGAAGGTTTTAAATAAAAGAGAGGATGGTTATCACAATATATTAAGTGCTGTTCAAAAAATATCTCTATTTGATATTATAAAGATAAGAATTTTGAAAAATAATAAAGGGCTAATTAAAGTTTTATTTTCCAATACAGAAATATCACCTGTTAACAATACAGTTTATAATGCTGTAAAATATTTTAAAGAGCAATTTAACCTGAATGATTCAATTGAGATTTTTATAAAAAAAGAGATACCTGTTGAAGCGGGACTTGGTGGCGGTAGTTCAAATGCAGGGATTGTTTTAAAATTTTTAAACAAATTTTATTCAGAGCCTTTTAATATTGAAAAATTAATTTCCATTGCAAAAAAGATAGGTGCTGATGTACCACTATTTGTTTCCAACAAAAACTTGCTTTTAATGGGTGGAATAGGAGATAAGCTTTTTGACTATGATTTAGATTTGTCAAACTATTTGATTTTAATTGTTAAGCCAAATTTTTCAATATCAACAAAATCGGTTTACAAAAATTTAAATTTAGAGTTGACAAATAAATTTAAAAGTATTAATAGAGCACCGTCTCAAATAAGTGAATTTTTTAATGATTTGGAGAACGTTGTTTTAGAATATTACCCTGAGATAGAAAACATTAAAAAATTCATGTATAAAAATGGAGCCTCTCTGTCATTAATGACAGGAAGTGGCTCAGCAGTTTTTGGGTTATTTAATAGCAGAGAAAAAGCTCTTTACTGTATTCAACAATTAGATGCGAAATATGAAAAATTTCTTTTAAATGCTTTAGATTAATTTGCTGGGGTGTCGCCAAGTAGGTAAGGCACGGGGTTTTGGTCCCCGCATTCGTGGGTTCGAGTCCTACCACCCCAGCCATTATTTTTTATTAATGGAGATTACATGGAAGTCAAAATTTTTGCAGGTAACTCTAACATTGATTTAGCAAAAGGTATTTCAGAGGCATTAAATATGCCACTTGGCAAGGCATCTGTTAAAAGATTCAGTGATGGGGAAGTTAATGTAGAAATTAACGAAAGTGTTAGAGGTAAAAGAGTTTTCATTATCCAGTCTACCTGCAAGCCTGCCAATGAAAATATTATGGAGCTTCTTATAATGATAGATGCATTTAAAAGAGCATCTGCACATTCTATTACAGCTGTAATTCCTTATTATGGTTATGCAAGGCAGGATAGAAAAGTTGCACCAAGAGCACCTATATCTGCAAAACTTGTATCTGACCTATTACAGGTTGCAGGTATAAATAGATTATTGACAGTTGATTTACATGCAGGTCAGATTCAGGGTTTTTTTGATATTCCAGTTGATCATCTCTATGCTTTACCTGTAATGATTGATTATATCAATTCAAATATTATCAATAAAAATGGAGAGGTTGTAATTGTTTCTCCAGATGCAGGAGGTGTGGAGAGAGCAAGAGCTTATGCTAAAAAGATAAATGCAGGTCTTGCAATTGTTGATAAAAGGAGAGATAAGCCTAATCAGTCAAAAGCTCTTCATGTTATAGGTGATGTTTCAGGTAAAATAGCTGTTATTGTAGATGACATAGTTGATACTGCTGGCACTTTATGCAATTCGTCAGATGCACTATTAGAAAATGGTGCTAAAAAGGTTTATGCATGTATAACTCATCCTGTTTTATCTGGGCCAGCTATTGAAAGATTAGAAAATTCATCTCTTGAAAAATTAATAGTTACCAATACAATACCTTTAAGTGAAGAAGGTAAAAAATGTAGCAAAATTGAAGTGCTTTCAGTAGCATCTCTTTTAGCTGAGGCAATAAAAAGAATTTATCATGACGACTCAGTAAGTTCTTTGTTTGATTAATAAATGGAGGAAAAGTATGGAACAAGTGACACTTAATGTTTTAAGACGAACAAGTAGTTCAAAAAAAGAGAGAAATCAACTGAAAAGAAAGGGGTTAATTCCAGGTATTTTTTATGGTAAACATATTAAAGAAAATATCCCTATAGCAGTTGACCCAATTAAAATAAAAAAGATTTTAAAAAGCCAGGCTGGTATTAATAGTTTTATCAACCTTGAAATAGAACATAATGGAGAAAAGTATAATCATCTTGCACTAATTAAAGATGTTCAGAAACATCCAATTTATAGAATGCCTATTCATGTAGATTTTTATGCAATTGAAGAAAAAGAAGAGATAGAAGTTGAAGTACCTGTAGTAGTTAAAGGAATTTCAGTTGGTGTGAAGAAAGGTGGAATATTGCAGATTATTAGGAAAGAGCTTACTGTTAAATGTTTACCACAATATTTGCCAGAGAAAATAGAAATTGATATTACTGATCTTGATATAAATGATAATGTTCATATTGAAGATTTGAAGATTCCTAATGTAAAGTTTATTTATGATACGAATTTTACTGTGCTTACAATTGCTGCTCCAACAAAAGAGCAGGAAGAAGTGGTTGAAGAGGAAACAGAGGAAGAAGAGTAATCTTTTAACATGTCTGTACTAATAGTAGGTCTGGGAAATCCAGGTAAAAGGTATGAATATAACAGACATAATATAGGATTTTTAGTTTTAAACACAATTGTAAAAAGATACAATTTGGAAATAGTAAAAAAAAAACTTACTTTTTTGCTCAGCATACTTTTATTTATAATAAAATTAAGAAAAGTATTATATTTTTATTCCCTCAAACCTATATGAATCTTTCAGGAGAGGCAATAGAAAAGATTAGAGCAGAGAGAAAAGATTTAGAAAATTTAGTTGTTATACATGATGACCTTGATCTTCCTTTTGGAAAAATAAAAATAAAAAACAGAGGGGGAGATGGAGGTCACAATGGTATTAAATCAATAATCACATCCTTAAATAGTAATAATTTTTTTAGAATTAAAGTTGGTATAGGAAGACCAGAAAAAAGAGAAGAAGTTGTTAACTATGTTCTTTCAGATTTTTCAGAAGAAGAGCTGATTATGTTAAAAAACATTAGAAAAAAGGTAGCCAATTTATCAATTATACTTGCAATAACATTAAATATTAATTTAGCGTATAATTATCTCAATGGAAGTAATTAAATAATCTTAGGAGGTGGATCATGGGTTTAGCAGGATGGGGCTGGATTTTTGGCCTAATTGGCGTAATTTTTGCCTGGTATCTTTACAATTATGTTGCCAAACAGCCAGCTGGTAATGAGAGAATGAAAGAAATTGCTGATCTCATTCATGAAGGTGCTTTAGCATTTTTAAGAAGAGAGTATCAAATTTTGGCTGTTTTTGTTGTTGTTGTTGCTATTCTATTAGCTATCTTCATTAGCCCAAAAAGTGCAATTGCCTATGTTTTTGGTGCATTATGTTCAATGATAGCAGGTTTTATTGGTATGATGGCAGCTACTAAAGCAAATGTTAGGACTTCTGAAGCAGCTAATCATGGTGGTCAATCAAAAGCTTTGAATGTTGCTTTTAATGGTGGTTCTGTTATGGGAATGGCAGTAGCTGGTGTTGGTTTGTTAGGTGTTGGAATTTTTTACAATATTTTTGGTGGAGATCCTACAACTGCTCAATATTTAAATGGTTTTGGAATGGGTGCAAGTTCTGTTGCCCTATTTTCAAGGGTTGGTGGTGGAATATATACTAAAGCTGCTGATGTTGGTGCTGACCTTGTTGGTAAAGTGGAAGCAGGAATTCCAGAAGATGATCCAAGAAACCCTGGTGTTATTGCAGATAATGTTGGAGACAATGTTGGTGATATTGCAGGATTAGGTGCTGATATTTTTGAATCATACGTTAATTCAGTTATTGCTACAATAGCTATAGCAGCCACTACATCATATACAATTATTGCTGCAAATAGATTATCATATATGGCATATCCTCTTGTAATTATTATAGTTGGTATTATTGGTTCCATTATTGGTGTATTATCTATGAAAATTTTTGAAAAAGGTGACCCTGCAACTGCACTTAGAAACTGTACATATACAGCAGCTATTATCTTTCTAATACTTGCTTTTATTGCATGTAAAATGATGGGTATTAATACAGGAGCTTTCTGGTCAGTGTTATTTGGCTGTGTTTGTGGTGTTATTATTGGTCTTGTAACAGAATATTATACAGCAGCTAAACCAATTTTTAGAATTGCTGAAGCAAGTAAAACAGGTGCTGCTACAAATATTATCACAGGTCTTGCAGTTGGGATGGAGAGTGTTGCAGTGCCAGTAATATTTATTTGCGTTGCAATTTTTCTTGCATATAAATTAATAGGCCTTTATGGTATTGGTATTGCAGCTGTTGGAATGCTTGCAACAGTTGGAGTTGTTATGTCTGTTGATGCATATGGTCCTATTGCTGATAATGCTGGTGGTATTTCAGAGATGGCTGAATTAGGTCCAGAAGTAAGAGCAATTACTGATAAATTAGATGCTCTTGGTAATACCACAGCAGCAATTGGTAAAGGTTTTGCCATTGGTTCTGCTGCACTTACCGCACTGGCTCTTTTCTCAGCTTATGGAAGTGCTGTTGGTCTTAAATCAATAAACCTTGCAGATCCAATGACAGTTATTGGTCTTTTAATTGGTGGTATTGTGCCATTTTTTGTAGCTGCTGTTACAATGACTTCTGTTGGTAAAGCAGCTTATGCAATGATTGAGGAAATTAGAAGACAATTCAGGGAAATTACAGGCTTACTTGAAGGAAAAGCTAAGCCAGACCCAAAAACTTGTGTTGATATTAGTACAAAAGCTGCTTTAAAAGAGATGATTTTACCTGGTTTAACAGCTGTTATTGTTCCTGTGTTGGTTGGTATCTTTCTTGGCCCAGAATCTCTTGGTGGTGCACTTGCAGGTGCTACTGTTACTGGTGTTACAATGGCACTTTTTATGGCTAACGCTGGTGGTGCATGGGATAATGCTAAAAAAGCTATAGAAAAAGGGGAAGTACCAGGAGAGAAAAAAGGTTCTGAAGCACATAAAGCAGCAGTTGTTGGTGATACAGTAGGAGACCCATTTAAAGATACTTCAGGTCCTGCAATGAATATTTTAATTAAATTAATGAGTATAGTAGCATTGGTTATTGCACCAATGTTAAAATAAAAAAGCGGGAATTTTCCCGCTTTTTTTTTTTGGTGAATTAATTAAATTATATTTTTGATACAACAAAACCTAAAATGACTATTTTGAATAAATAATACAAAAGCAAATTTAAAACCCAACAGCATTTTTTTACAAGTGCTCCTGTTTACCATAAAAGCTGTCATTTTGAGGGCATTAGCCCAAAAAGTCATTCAGACCCTGAGCAGAGCGAAGGTGAAAAATCATTATAACTGCTTTTTTTATATGTATATATTTATTTTATAAAATTTTGCTATTTTTTATCGTGTAAAGTTTTCTTTTCATTAACTATTGTCTAACGACTAATTACATCTTGAATTTATCCAAAATTTTTGATAAGTTATTAATATGAAAAAACTGCCAATAGGTATTCAGACTTTTAGTGAAATAATAGAAGAAAACTATTTATATGTTGATAAAACAGGCTTTGCTCATAAATTAATAACTTCTGGCAAATATTATTTTTTATCCCGTCCCAGAAGATTTGGCAAATCTCTATTTCTTGATACTTTATCAGAGATTTTTCTTGGTAGTAGAGAACTTTTTAAAGGGCTCTATATTTATGATAAATACGATTTTAAGCCTCATCCTGTTATTAGAATAAGCTTTGGAAGTGGTAGTTATTCTCTCACAGAGGAGCAGACAGTTAAAGAGATTAAAAGGATAATGAAGAGAAATGAAAGGGAACTTGGGATAAAATGTGATAATTTTGAAGATTATAAATCGTGCTTTGATGAGCTAATTTACAAATCTTATGAGAAGTACAATAGAAAAGTAGTGATACTGATAGATGAGTATGAT
>CAZIZE010000060.1:0-3053 GCA_964543655.1 uncultured bacterium | reverse complement strand
GTTGCAGTTACAGCAAGCAGAGGTGAATGGTATGAATTAAAGAGAATGAAAAATGCTGATATCAGCGTAATAGCTCTTGGAGCAAGTGGTAGTTTCAAATCAGGTAATATCTTTGGTAGCTTTGATTTAATCTATGAAGGTGGAAGTATTGATAAAGTTACATTTACAGATTATGCAGGTGTTAGCAAAACTGATAATTTTGATTTAAATGCATGGTTTGGAAGATTAGACTTAGGATATAATTTTGGTAATGCTAAATTAAAGTACACATTCTGGTATGCATCAGGTGATGATGATCCAGATGACAGTGATTTTAATGCATATATGTCTGTAGATGTTGATATTTGTAATAGTGTTACTTTAATGGAAGGTGTTTATACTGATGATGACTACTTTGTAGAAACACCTTACATTGGTGACAAAGGTTTCATTATGAACCAATTATCTCTTGATTATAAAGCTTCTAACAAGCTAAAAGTTGGCTCATCAATTATGTATATGATGTTAGCAGAAGATATTAAATATGTTGATAATAAGGGAAGAATGCAGTCAGATGATAAACTTGGCTTTGAATGGAATGCATATCTAAAATATAAACTCTACAACAATTTAGAATTTGCTATTAATGCTGCTTATCTCTTCTCTGGCGATGCTATGGATTACTGGGAAGTTGACAAAGATGGCAATGCAGATGAAGATATTTTTGTTTCAACAGCAAGAGTTAGATATAAGTTCTAATGACACTTTAAATAATTTATTTTCAAAGCGGAGCTTTTGCTCCGCTTTTTTTTATTGACAAATTCTAATTATACTATTAAATTAATAGTATGAGAATCGATAATAATCTCAATCAATATGAACAGGGTATTAATAAAGCTGCAGAAGATATTGCTACTAATGGAATTGATAACATAGAAAATGATATGGTAGATTTGATTGAAAATAAAACTGGATTTAAAGCTAATCTTGTGGTAATGGATGTTGAGAATGAATTATTGGGAACTCTATTAGACATAAAGGTATAAAATTGATTAAAACTCTTCTCAATCCAGCAAAATATCCAGATAAACCTGAAAATATTAAATTTGTCCAAACTCATATTTCAAATGTCTTTATTTCTAAAAATTATGTTTACAAAATAAAAAAGCCTGTTAATTTTGGATTCCTTGATTTTACCACCCTTGAAAAGCGTAAATTTTACTGCGAACAGGAAATTATTTTAAACTCAAGGCTTTCTCCTGAAATATATATTAAAGTGGTTCCTGTAATTTTTTATAAAAATGATTATTTCTTCAATGAATTTGTTTATAAAGGTGAAACTGTTGATTATGCTGTTGTTATGAAAAGGATAAATGAGGAGAATCTGTTAAAAAATAAATTAATAAACAATTCTTTACAAATTCAAGACTTTAAAATTATAGCAGATCACTTATACAAGTTTCATGAAAAATACCCTGCTACATTTTCTGATGCTACTGAAAATTCCTCAATTGAGATGCTTAAATTTACAACTGATGAAAATTTTTCTCAAACTGAAAAATATATTAACATTACAATAAACCAATTACAATTTAACAGAATTAAAACATTTACAAATGAATTTTATAAAAAAGAGAAAGACCTTTTTTATAATAGAATCAAAACTCAAAAGATAAAAGAGTGTCACGGCGACTTACACCTTGAGCATATTGGTATTGAAAATGGTAAACCTTTTTTTCTTGACTGTATAGAATTTAATAACAGATTCAGGATTATTGATGTTGCCAATGAAATTGCCTTTTTATCAATGGATCTTGATTTTAATGGATATACAGATTATAGCCAAAAATTCATAGATTACTATATTGAGTTTTCAAAAGACAGAGATATTTTAAAACTGCTTAATTTTTACAAAATCTATAGAGCATATGTACGAGGCAAAGTTACTTCCTTTTTACTTGATGATCCAAATATTGAAGAAAATGAAAAAAATAGCATAATCAATAAAGCTAAAAAATATTTTACATTAGCATACAATTATCTGGATAACTAATGATTATAGTTTTTGGTGGATTTTCAGGCTCTGGCAAATCATATACAGCAAGAAATTTATCTAAAAAATTCAACATTCCTTATCTTAACTCTGATAAGGTTAGAAAAGAGCTTGCAAATATTACCCTTACACAAAAAGTTTTTGAAAATTTTGGTGAAGGACTCTATTCCAAAAAATTTACTTTAAAAACGTACAATGAATTAATTAAGAAAGCAAAGCAGCTTTTAAAATTTCATGACAATGTTATTATTGATGCTACATTTACTGACAAAGCTATGCAACAGCTTATAATTTCCAATTTTAACAATAACTATATTTTCATATATTGCTTTGCTGATGATAATATTGTTAAAAAACGGCTTGAAGAAAGATTATTACATAAAAATTCCATTTCTGATGGTAGATGGGAAATTTATTTAAAACAGAAGGAAAATTTTCAGGGTCTTATTTTTCCAGAAAATAAAATTATTAAAATCAATACTGGTAAAGAAAATTATTTTAATGAATTAATTTGCAAACTAAGAGAGCATGTCAAAATTTAACTTAAAAGTTAAAATCAGTATATCTGATGAAAATTTTAAAGGCTTTTTTGGAATAGGGATAGTCTGGTTACTTGAAAATATTGAACAAACTGGCTCAATCAGGAAAGCAGCACAAAACCTTGGAATGTCTTACAGTAAAGCACATAAAATTTTAACAAGAGTAGAAGAGAAATTTGGGAAAAAATTACTTGAAAAAACACGAGGTGGTATACAGCGAGGAGGCTCTCAGCTAACTCCATTTGCAAAGGAGTTCATAATAGTTTACAAAGAATTTCAGCAGAATATAAAAGATTTTGCAAATAAAGAGTTTGAAAAGAAAATTTTAAATTATCTACTCAACTTTAACAACTTTGAAAAATAATCCGAACTTTGCAGTATAATTTTTTTACCATATTGCATAATTTCCTGAACTTTTCAGCTACCTAATAAGAGCCACTATCCTCAATGTTATTTTGTAGAAATGTAGTGACCGAAAAATC
>CAZIZE010000059.1:0-26571 GCA_964543655.1 uncultured bacterium | reverse complement strand
CTAATAATTAAAAAATTATGCCAATAATTATCCAAAAAATTATTATATATTATAGTCTTATTATTATTTTCATCAAAAAGTGAAAAACGTGAAGAATAATACGAACCATCCATAGAATCTCCTGTTAAAATTTCTATACCTGATTTATTTGCTTTTTTGAAACCAAAAGGTTCTTGATTTACTTTATATAAACCTTTAATCCAAAAACTTATTGAAAAAGAGTCCGTCGATTTAAATTGGGGATAATAATTTGTATTTATCCAATCATCCTCCCCATCAAACTCAAAAGCCTTCCCAATTTTTCCATCAACACATTGAGGATTACCATATATTTTGCCATCATGTCCATTGCCGCTATCATCTGTTGCATCACAATTGTCAAAACTCCAGTAAGCAACTAAACCATCATTTAAATCAGCATGAATAATTACTGGCATTAATAGAAAAATTACACTAAGCAAGCATAAAAATATCCTTTTCATCTCCCCCTCCTAAAATTTTAGTTTTTGATTTGAAAAGAAAACAAATAAGATTAAAATGTTGAATGTTGAATGTTGAAAATATTGCATAACATGCTTTAATTTATTGATATTTTTTTGTCAAGTTTTTTTATTTTTTTAACCACTTTGTAAACCTTGTAAATTTTCATGATAATCTGTAGTAATTTATTGTAATTCAACATTCATAATTACTAAATCTCAACAATTAAATCCTATTTCCTGACAAAATTTTATCGACTAAATCCTAAATCCCTTATGGACTCTTCGGGCTAAAGCCCTCAGAGTGACAAAATTCGTTCAAAGTTCAAAGTTCAACGTTTTTAGTTCCTACTACTAACTATCCACTAAATCCTAAATCCCAAATTGTTCCTACTACTAACTACCCACTACATACTACCTACTAAATCCCAAATCCTAATCTCTAAATCTTAATCCTGTATTGGCAATTTATGAATAGCCCTTACTGGCAATTTTCATGAAAATACCGGGTCTTTTTACCATGAAAATTTCAATAACCAAATACTGTTAGGACTAATATTAGTTGCTTCTATTTTTGAAATGTTTTGACTACATCATTTTAAATTTTCTCTTAATTTGCTAAATCTCATTAAATTAAGCACATATTCAGGTGGTTCTCCATTTAACCATTTGGGAAAACCTCCTTCTAATACATATTTTACCAATAGAAAAAATTGTTCATTGGTAAAATGATAATCGCCTATTTGAATTATTCCATTTTTTTTAAATCTACACTCTATTTTTGTTGGCTTTGCAAATTTTAATATTATTTTCTCTATAATCTGCCTATTTTTCCATCCATCTGTTTTTTGCTTAAAATCTTTAACATCCTCAGGAAAAGGAAAAACTTTATAGACCTCTCCTATAAATCCAACAAACCTAAGTCCATGTATTGCTCCCATTAAGTCTCCAATTTGATTTTTATACGTAAAAATGTAACCGTCAATATAAAAAACAAATTCTAATTCTGATGATTCTAACCAATTAATTACACAATTACAAAATTCAGGTGCAAAAAAGAAATAATTTTCTAATAACAATAAATCAGTGTCTATATTGAAAAAACCAAAAGCCACTTCACCACTATTTATAGATTGAAATAATAATGGAATAACGCTCCTCCTGCTTTTTATTTTTTACCAAAATTCCATTATAAATCCTCTATTATCAACTGAGTAACATTGTCTAATTACAACAGGCTATCCCTTTACTGTGTCTCCATAAATAGATAGCTTCCGTAACTGGTTGGAGAACAGGAAAATTTTTACAAAATTTTTAAAAATGTTTTAATAATTTTCAGTTTCTTGCCACATTGAAGCTTCAAATCTAACAACCTTATTTCTACCTGTTTCTTTTGCTCTGTATAATGCAACATCAGCAAATTTTACACATTGCCAAAAATTAACAGTATCATCAGGATATATTGAAACTCCTATACTAATTGTTTTCTGTATTGAAACTCCTGGAGAAATCTTAATCTTGTTACTTTCAATATTTTTTCTGATTTTTTCCGCAGTCTCAACTGCATCTTTATCTCCATTAATATTTCTCAAAACAACAAGAAACTCTTCTCCGCCATATCTAATTATCAAATCAGAGCCTCTAACTGTGTTTTTAATTGTATCAGATATTTGCTTTAAAACTATATCACCTGCTTCATGTCCATATTCGTCATTAACTTTTTTGAAAAAATCAAGATCGCACATTAAAAGTGCTAACTTAGAATTGTATCTTTTGGTCTCTGATAGTAATATTTCAAGATATTCTTCAAGGAATCTTCTATTATTCAATCCTGTAAGTGGATCTCTAAGTGATATATTTCTCATATTATCAAGAAGCTTCTTACTTTCAATAACAGGAGAAACATTTTTCAGATATTCAACAATAAGCTTTATTCTTGATCTATTTTCCTTAGTATCTTTATAACTAATGTGAACAATATTACCAGCAGTTCCACCAATTATTATAGGAATACATATATGTGCAAATCCATCCCTATAATTTTTATATTTGGGACAAACTTTGTACTCAGCATTACCCTTTATAATCTGGGCAAGTCTTTTAGCACGACAGCTGTCTGCTTTGATCAGGATTTCCTCTGAACAAGGCATATCAGTATGTATCTGGCAAAAATCTCCACAAATTTCTGAATTTATAAACTTTAGATTATTTTTCTCATTGTCAACTTCAAAAATTGCATAAATTCCATCTTCTATCTCTGACATGAGGTTAAAAACTCTGCAATAAACATCATGGATATTTTCATCCTCCTCTATTAGCTGTCTAAATTTTTCGAGTTTTATCCTTTTATCAAGGTAATCATTAAAAGCAGAGATAAGAATTCCTATTTCATCATGGCTTTTCTCTTTTAATTTTTTGCTACTTTTACCTTCAAAAATAAGCTCTCTTAAAATGGTTGTAACTTCATTTAAATATAGTGTCAATCGCTTTAAATAAAGGTAAAAGAGCAATAACACAAAAATTGTTGCAATAAACCCTATTATAAAGCTCATTGCAATGGATTGGTAAATCAAATGTTTCTTATGCTCAAGTATTTTTGCAGTATTCTTCTTTAGCGCAATATTATTTACATTTGAGAGAATTATATAATTTAAAGGTTTAAAATATCTTCCTAAAAAATAAAAAGTTTCATTATTAGGAGTTGTATAGGTAATGTCAATTAACTCTGAGTATTTATTGTCTATATTTTTTAAAAAATTTCCAAATAAATAGTTTTTTGAAAGCTGTTTAATCTCTGTAGAGTTTGTAATTATTATTTTCCCTTTTTGAGAAACAAGAGAAAAAGAGTATACTTCTGTATTTAACGAATTAACTTTTTTAAAAAATTCTTTAATTAAATCATCTCCATTTAATTTCTGATAATAGATATTTGAAAGAATATTATAAAGGTTATTTAGATACTTTGCCTGATTAAAAAATGTAGTTTCTACTATTTTTTGATTCTTTTCTAAAAGCATTTTATCAATTTCATAATTTTTTATTTCAAGATAGATATAAAATCCATAACCAACTATCCCAAGTGTTGACAGCCCAATAATATACATTATTAAAAGTTTGGTAACTATGGAAAAATTTTTAAAATTAAAAAATTTCATTTATTTGCTCCTAATTTATTCTATAAATCTTCCATCATCTCTTGTATCTTCCAATTTATCTAAATTTCTTTTTAGCCAGCCTACTTTAACAGCCTCTCTATAGTCAAACTGAGGTACATAAGGCTTTATATCAAGAAGAGGAGTACTATCTACAATATCAACATCTTGAATAAATAGAATGTTCTCTTTTATTTCAATAAGTTCAACAATAGAAAAGCCTATTGAATTTGGCCTTGCTGGTGCTCTTGTTGAAAATACTCCATGTAATTTATTATCTAAAAAAGGCCTAACTTTTAATTTAAAATTTTTAATTAAATGAAAGTAATATAAAAGGATTAAGTGAGAAAAACCATCTAAATCTTTTAAACCTTCTACAAATTTACTATAAATCTCTATACTCCCTTTGACTCCTTTTGCTGCTGTAGGCTGGATTGGTGTATCCTCTGTTCTTTTGAAAGGAGAATGAATAATCCCTACTGGTTGTAATGTTATTTTTTTCATTAGCTTATTAATAAAAAAAAAATTTAATTTATGCAAGTTAATTTTCTAAATATAAAATTTCGAATAATTAAAACTTGACAATATATATTTGGTATGCTAAATATAGATATACCAAATATATGGAGGTATTCAGATGAAAGCTCTTATTCTCTACGATTCTTTTACTGGCAATACAGAAAAAGTTGTTGAAAAAATTTATGAAACATTGAAAAAATATAAAAATTTTACTGAAATAGTCAAATTAAAAACCAAAAAAGATTTTAATGAACATGTTGAAATACTTGATTTTGATATTGTCTTTATTGGTTCACCTGTTATTCAATTTTTACCTTCAATCAATTTAATGAATTTCTGCAAAAAATACCTGGCATATTATTTAAAAAAAGGTATTATCATTCCAAAATCTCCTAAATTTACAGGGAAGTATGCTGTGCCATTTGTTAGCTATGGTGGAATGCATACAGGGATAAGGGAAGCTATACCTGCTTTAAAATATATTGAGCAGTTTTTAGAACATTTGAGATTTGAAATTGTTGATGAATTATACATTGTTGGGGAATATAAAACTCCTGAATTTAGTAAATTTAACAAAGACTCTCTACTTGGAGATATTAGTGGCAGACCAGATGAAAATGATTTACAATATGTGGAAAGTAAAATTACCCAGATAATCTTTAAAATAGAAAAAAATAAAAAAATTAGCGAAAAAAGCGAATACTTTCCTGAAATTTTAAAATTTATTGACAAAAATTACCCAGATATTAAAAACTCCATGTTTGATTTTATAAATCAAATAAAGAGCACAAAGGTACTTACAGACAAAGAAACAGCATTAATTTTAATTGCTATCTCCTGCTTCGCAAAATGTAAGGATTGTCTCAAACATCATATACTCAATGCTCTTAATATAGGAATCACCATTGAAGAAATTAGAGATGTTTTTATATCTGGAATAATTGCAGCTGGTGCATCGTATGTTAATTTTGGTTCAGAAGTTTTAAAAGAACTTGGGTTGGAGTAATTAAAAAAAATGAGTTACAATAATTTTTTAGGATATTTACTATCTGTTTCTTTTAGGTTATTAAAAAAAAGAATAGAAACTGTTCTTGCTCCTTACAATTTAACAGCTCCACAATGGGGAGTATTGTCAAGATTATTTGAAAAAGATGGATTAACTCTTGTTGAAATTTCACAAAAACTTTACAGTGACCCTTCTACAATTAAACTGATTATTGATAAACTTGAAAAAAAGGTTTTGTAACAAGAGTTATTCATCAAAGCGACAAAAGAGCTTTTAAAATATTTTTAACAGAGGATGCAAAGTTAATTGAAAAACCATTAAAAAAACTGATAGTAGATACATTAAATAAAAGTTTAAATAATTTTTCTCAAAATGATATAGAATTATTCAAAAATTTACTAAATCGATTAATAAAAAATCTTTCAGGAGAAGGAGATATGACACTAATTAACAATTACAAACTACAACTTTTTCCACCACCATGCCTTCCTGGTTCTGTTTATTGGAGTGGAAAATTAGAAATAGACAATAATCTTACAGAACTTTTACCCTTTCTAAACGGTTATTTAAATAAAAGAATTTATATTCCTCAAGCAAAAACTATTGTTTTTAATTTTGAAAACCATAAAGTTTCAATTAGACCAGATGAAATAAAAATAGGCAATATTATTGACAAAGAAGAAGGAGAAAAAGTAGCAGCCAATCTCGTTAAGTTTATAAATAATATATGGGAGCGTCGGTCAGAAATAACACCAGATTACTCTAAAAAAGAGCCCCCCAAGGTAATAGATATTTATAAACTTCTCCCTAAAACAAATTGCAAAAAATGCAATCAACCCTCATGTTTTGTATTTGCAACGAAACTTTCTCAGGGTGATGCGGAAATTTATCAATGTCCTGAAATAGATAAAGAAAAAATAAATGAAATAGAAAAATTATTTTGGGGGTAAAAATGGAAAACATTCTTTACAACGATGTTGTAAAATTTCATGGTCATTCATGCGCTGGTCTTGCTATAGGATTTAGAGCTGCTAATATTGCTATAATGAGTGGCTTTTCAAAGTCAGAAGATGAAGAATTGGTTGCAATTGTTGAAAATAATTCATGCAGTGTAGATGCAATCCAATACATCTTAAGTTGCACTTTTGGCAAAGGCAATTTAATTTTCAAAGATTTTGGCAAACAAGCATTTACAATCATTAAAAGAAAAAATGGAGAAGCTATTAGAATCTGTTTAAAACCTATTTCAAGGGATAAACTCTCAAAAGATGAATTCTTTAACCTAATCATGAAATCTCCAGAAGATAAAATTTTTTTTATTAAAAAGTTCAAAATTGAAGATTCAGAAATTCCTATAAAGGCTCGAATTTTTAGCTCTATCATCTGCGAAAATTGTGGCGAATCAGTTATGGAAACAAAAATTAAATTTTTTAACAACCAGAAGTTATGTATTCCATGCTTTACAAATATAATTTCAATAAAAAATTAAGGATTTCTTATGAAGCTTTTCCTTTTTAGGCATACTCAAACAATAAATACTTTAGATGGAACTTTTAGATACAACGGCTTTATTGACGTTGATGTTGACAAAAAAGGATTAGAAATTTTTCACCATTACATCCCATTTTTACGAAATTTCAATTTCTCTGCTATTTATTCAAGCGACTTAATAAGAGCTAAAAAAGGTGCGGAAATTTTTTCAAAATTTTTTAATATTCCATACAGAGTTGATAAAAAGCTAAGAGAAGTCAGTCAGGGAAGATGGGAAGGGCTTAGCTATGAGGAAATAATGAAAAAATACCCAGAGGAAGCAGAAAAAAAATTTGCAGATTATGTTACTTACAAAGTAGAAGGTGCTGAGAACCTAATTGAGGCACAGGAAAGGGTGATAAATTTTATTGAAACAGTAAAGAAAGAACATTTTGGTAAAAATATCATAATAGTTGCACATGGTGGAATTAATACATTAATTATTCTCAATGCATTAAACATGCAGTTACAAGATTTTTTCAGAATAAAGCAGGATTTTGGCTGTATGAATATAATTGAATATTTTGACAATTTTGTTAAAGTTGAAAAAATCAATTACACTTTTTTAACTGATTAATTCTTAATTTACATCTATTTTTCATACATTTCTCCTTATTAAATTTTATCTCTTGTAATTATTATCAAAACTGTTATAATAAAAAGCATCATGGAAAAATCAAAAAACATTAACAACATTTCGTTGGGTATCATTGTTGATGCTAAAGAAGATAAAGATTTTTACAATTTTGTCACCAATCTGATAAATGAGCTTTCCAAAGATTTAAATGAGACTTTACCTGCATTTGAGTGGCAATTTAAATTAATAAAAAGGAAAGATTTTATAAGAGAATCACCAGCTGACCCAGTACAACTTCTTGATTATGCTTCATCACTCAAGCTTGAATATAATCTCGACTTTGTTTTACTATTTACATCATTACCGCTAAAACCAAGGTTTAATCAATTTACCAATGCTGTTCCTTCAAATATGCTTGAAACAGCTATCATCAGTTTTGCAAGATTTTTTGAAAGTAGGAGCAGTGATTCTTTTCAACCTGCTATTGCACTAATAAAACATAATTTAGGACATCTTTGGGGACTTGATCACAGTGAAAATTCTGTAATGAAACCCTGGAATGTTTGGACAGAAGAGAGCCTTACTCAGTGGAATAGTTTTGAAAAAGAGCATATTATCCATTATTTACAAAAAATTGCAGACCCAAGACTTGAAGAAAAATCTGACACAAAATCAAAAAAATTATTATTCTATCTCCAGTTTTTAAAAAATGAAGGTTTTGGGATGCTTAGAGATATAATAATTTTTCGTTCATGGCTTACTATTATTTATTTGAGCAAATTTATAGCAGCTATTGTAATTTCCACTATTTTCTTATTTTTAACTGCAGAATTCTGGGAAATGGGAGCTGCCATAAAAACAGGGTGGCTTTATTCATGTATAATATTTGCGCTATTAGGCTCTACTCTCTCACTATATTTTGGTCAGAATCTCAATAAAATTGCAAGATCAGATAAGTTAAAAGAGCAAGCTGTAAGGTCAAAATTTGTTATTTTTGGTACTCTATTAATAGGTATATCAGCTCTATGGCTGCTTCTTTTTTTTATATCATACTTTATTATATCCATATTTCCTGAAAAGGTTTTAATAAATTGGAGTGGAATTTCCGGTCATTTACCAGTTACCCATTTTGCTCTTCTTATTAGCACTCTCGGAATACTTATCTCTGCCTTTGGTGGAAACCTTGAAGAAGAAGATGATTTAAAAGCTATTCTTTTTTATACAGAGGAAACATAAAAGGAGCAATTCATGGAAAATGTTAAATATATTGTTGTAATACAATGCCATATTGTAAAAGAAAGGTGCTCAGGCTACTATTGTGAGTATGCTTTTCATAATAGAAGTGGTGCATTCTCTATTTATTCTGAAAATAAAAATCTGAGATTTCTGACCATGACCTGTGGTGGATGTTGTGGCAGAGCAGTTCATAGAAAATTAACCAATCTTTTGAGACAGATGAAAAGGAAAGAAAAAATAATCAAAGAAGAGATTATTGTTCACTTTTCATCATGTATGGCACTTGATTCTTTTCATGGTGGCCCATGTCCACATAAAGATTACATTGAATCACTTGTAGGAAATAAATTAGGGTTCAAGATTATTTATGGTACACGAATTAGCAAGCTTGCAGAAAAGAGGAGAGAACAAGGTATTTACAAAAAGTAATACTATTTCAAATATTTAGCACAATAAAAATTCATACTACTTAAGAGTATATAAAAGCCTTACTTCTGTTTAGGCATATACTTGGTATAATCATCATTTGATTCTCTATTAGCCTTGGCTTCCTCTTTATCTTTTTTATACTCACAGCAATTTTTATGAACATTGATTAATTCTTTTTCAATTGAAGAAAGTTGAAAATTAACTTTTTCAAGTAGATCTATTAATTTGTCAAGCCTATTTTTAATACCAAATATTGCAAATGGAAGCATTGTCCATAAAATGCTTATAATTATAGCAAAAATTATAAAAACAAACGAAAATATTCCCATACCTGCAAAAAATGGATCCATATCTGCTCCTTAAAAATTTTTTTTAAACTCAAATTCACCATTTTTCACTTAATTTAAATTTAACTCTTTCATTACTAACTGCATATCATGCCACACAAACTTTTTATTTTCAGGGTGATGCAAAAGATGAGCTGGATGAAATGTGGGCAAAAGTTTTATCCCTTTATAATTATAAAATTTTCCTCTTAATTTATTGATTTTCTCACTGGTATTTAATAAAACAGAGGTACTAATTTTCCCGAGTGTTACAATAATTTCTGGCTTTATTAATTCAATCTGTTTTATTAAAAATGGTAAACATTTTTCAACTTCCTCAGGTAGAGGATCTCTATTGTTAGGTGGCCTGCATTTTAAAATATTGCAAATATATACATCTTCCCTTTTTAAATGCATTGCATCTATTATTTTAGATAATAGCTTACCAGCATCTCCCACAAATGGTTTACCGGAAAGATCTTCATATTTTCCAGGAGCTTCACCAATAAACATTAGTTTTGCATATAGATTACCTTCACCAAAAACTATATTTTTACGAGATTTAAAAAGAGTGCACTTTTTACAATTTTTTACTTCTTTTTTAAGATTATCAATAAATAACTCCTTCTCTGATATAGCTTTTGGCAAAAAATCAACACCATCATCTCTATAGATTTTTAAAATTTCAACTAATGATTCAGCTAACAAAAAAAAGCCCCCCAATTAAAATAAAAACCTCTGATATTTCTACCATACAACCTAAAATATCACCAGTAACACCACCAAATTTTCTTTTAAAAAAGATTGAAGCAAAGTATAGAAAAAATATTAAATCAATAAAAAGTAGAATTAGTTTGATATTTACCATTATAAAGAGAACTCCAGTAAAAATTAAGCTAAATATAAATGTAAAATCATCTGTATATTCAACTATACTTTTACCAAGTCCTTCCTCTTTTGCATAATCTATTTTCCATGATAAAAAATTAATAGCAAATCTTCCTGCAACAGGTGGGAGGATTAGAAAAAAAGGATTAATTATTAACATATTTTTTATAAGAATAAATTTTGATAATATAACCAAAACTATTGAAATAACTCCCATTGCACCAACCCTTGAATCTTTCATTATTTCAATAGCTTTAGCTCTATCTTTTAACGACCCCAATGCATCAAAAAGATCAGCTACACCATCAAGATGGAAGCCTCCAGTAATAACAATCCAACAAAGAGTTATTAATAACGCAATAATTTCAAAATTTAGTGGCAACAGTGTAACTAAATAAAAAATCAACCCTAAAATAAGCCCAACTAAAGGAAAAAATTTTAATGAATTTCTAAAAATTTCATTGTTGATTTTGAAATTTTTAATAGGAACTATTGTAAGAAATGATATTGCTGCTATAATTGAATTCATTTTAATCTCAGATTGTATCCACAAAAAGATATATAAAACTCATCAGAGGCTTTAGCAATTTTCTGATTAGCATAACCTGAAAGATCTCTAAATAATCTTGCAATTTTATTTTCAGGAACTATTCCCATGCCAACTTCATTTGACACAATAAAAAGATTGTATGTAACATTGGAAATCTCTTTAACAAATTTATCAATCTCTCTATAAATTTTCTGAAAATCATTTTCAAATTTTAAAATCAAATTATTTAACCATAAAGTTATACAATCTATTAACATTACATCTGTTTTTCCTCTCATATTGGAAAGAATTCTTGAAATATTGTATGGTTCTTCTATTGTTTCATGCCATTTATCAGCTCTAATACTTTTATGTTTCCTGATTCTTTCTTTCATCTCTTCATCAAATGCTATTGCAGTGGCAACATACACCCTTTTTCCTGATAATGATTCTGCATAAGTCTGGGCAAAAAAACTCTTCCCACTCCTGTTTCCACCAACAACAAATACTACTTTACTCATTGTGAAATCACACCAATATAAGGTAAATATCTGTAATCTTCATTGTAATCAAGACCATACCCTACAATAAACAGATCTTTAATTTTAAATCCAAAATATTCTATTGGAATATTAAACTCTCTATCTTTTTCTTTAATTATAAAAGTAGCTATCTTCAAAGTATTTGGATTATCTTTAAGTAAAATATTGTAAATTTCTTCAAGTGTAAGACCTGTATCAAAAATATCTTCCACTATTAAAACATCTTTTCCAGCAATATCAGGTACCTTACTTAAAAAATTAATCTTACCTGTAGACTCTGTACCTGAATAACTTCTAACTTTTATAAAATCTATTTCTATTTTTAGATTATAACATGACAAAGCTCTAATAAGATCAGCAGCAAAGATAAAGCTACCTTTAAGAATAGATATGATAAATAATTTTTTCCCCTTGTAATCCTTAGCTATCTGACTGGCTATTTCATTTACTCTTTTTTTTATTTCAGATTCAGAAATTAATATTTTCATTTTTTATTATAATCAAAATATTCCTTAACCTTTTTAAGAGCGCAATATTCTCCACACATACTACATGCATCACTATCCTGTGATTTAAGGGAATCTCTATACTTTCTTGATTTAAAAGGATCAATGCTCAATTCAATCTGTTTTTCCCAGTTAAATTCCATTCTACTTTTAGCCATTTCATTGTCTATATCAATAGCACCAGGAATTTTTTTACCAATATCTCCTGCATGTGCAGCTATCTTAGAAGCAATAAGTCCTTCTTTTACATCATTTTCATCTGGAAGTCTCAAATGCTCAGCTGGAGTAACATAACATAGAAAATCTGCACCAAAATAAGCAGCCATTGCACCACCAATTGCACTTGTAATATGGTCATATCCTGGTGCAATATCTGTTACTATTGGGCCAAGAACATAAAAAGGAGCACCATGGCATAAAGATTTTTGCAGCTTAATATTCATCTCCACTTCATTAATGGGCACATGTCCAGGACCTTCAATCATTACCTGAACTTCATTTTCCCAAGCAACTTCTGTAAGCTCACCAAGGGTAATTAATTCATGTATCTGACCCCTATCAGTTGCATCAGATAAGCAACCTGGCCTTAGTCCATCACCAAGACTTAAAGTAACATCATATTTCTTTGCTATTTTCAATAATTCGTCATAAAATTCATAAAGAGGATTTTCTCTATTATTGTAAATCATCCATTCAACAATAAATGAGCCACCTCTACTAACAACATTGGTTATTCTTCCCTCTTTCCTTATTCTTTCAATTGATGATTGCGTAACTCCACAATGGACTGTAATAAAATCAACTCCATCCTCACACTGCTTTTCAATCACATCAAAAAGCAGGTTTTTACTCATTTTCCCCATAAAACCATACTTTTTAACAGCCTCTATTGCAGCTTGATAAATTGGAACTGTACCCACCATAATAGGAGATTTTTCTATAATTAATCTTCTCATTTCATCAAGGTTTTCACCTGTGCTTAAATCCATTACTGCATCTGCACCATATCTAATTGCAATATCAAGCTTCTTCAGCTCAAATTCAAAGTCATCTTTATCCCTGGAGGAGCCAAGATTAACATTAACCTTTGTTTTCAAACCTTCTCCTATACCTTTTGGATGCAAAGATTTATGATTAATATTCGCAGGAATAACAACCCTTCCCTTTTTTATTTTCTCTTTTAAAATCTCCACATCAATATTTTCATCTTCTGCAACAATTTTCATCTCTTTTGAAAGCTCATTTCTATTTGCATAAGTTAACTGTGTCATTAATAACTCTCCTGTAATTTTCAACTTCTTTTTTTATATTTTCTCTCATTGTAATTCCACTCATTACACAAACCATTTCTGGTGTTGCTTCTAAAACACTCTCTATATTTGAAAAATTAATTCCGCCAATAGCACAAACAGGTAAATTTTTATATTCTTTTTTTACTTTTTTTAAACTTTCGGTTCCAACAACTGGATCAGGATTCTCCTTGCTCTTTGTAGGGAAAATTGGGCCAAATCCAATGTAATCAATAGATAGAGTTGCTGCTTCCTTTACCTGCTTGAAAGTATGAGTTGATAACCCATAAATTTTATTTATTCCTAAAATATCTTTTGCTAACTCAACAGGAATGTCATCTTGACCAAGATGAACACCATCAGCTTCACAATATAGAGCAATATCAACTCTATCATTAACTATAAAAATTGCTCCAAAATCTCTACATAATTTAGAAATAGCTTTACCAATTTTTATTTTTTCTCTGTCACTCAACACTTTTTCTCTGAGTTGCAAAATTTTAGCACCACCTTTTAAAATTTCAACACAAGTGTCTAAACGCTCTTTAATACAGAACCTTGAATCAACTATTGTATATAGAGTGGTTTTGCTACATTTTAAAATATTCTGGAATTTATGTTTAACAGAGAATAGCTCTTCTTCAATTCTATAAATTTTAAATCTTAACTCTTTAAATAAAAAACTTTTGCTTTCATTTACAATTTTAAAAAATTCTTCGAGAACCCTTAGGCTTTCTTCTACTCTTTTGGAATTAGCAAGGTATATATCTTCAACACTCTTTCTACTTTTTTCAGTATTGGTGAAAGAACTTTTTCCTGAATCTGTTGAAATATCCCTTGATTTTAAAAACTTTAAATCAGAGCAGGCTTTTCTAATGGAATGTCTAATTTCTTTAACAGCTTTCACAAATTTATCATTATTATAGAAAAGCCTGAAAATATCTTCTAAAACTCTTAATCCTTCTGATGCTCTATTAACATTAGCATCAATAACTCTGTAAATCTTGTTCATTAAAGTCTATTTATTATCATTTCAGCTACTTTTTTCCCTGAAAGCAGCATGCCACCAAAAACAGGTCCCATTCTATTACTTCCAAAAACATTATTTGCTGACATTCCAGCAACATATAAATTGGCGTAAGCTTCTTTTGTATTTTCAACTGTTGTTTTTTCTCCAACTTCAGCCCAGAGAGATCTTTCACCCATTATACTGCCTGTTTCAGTAAAAAGTTTGCCTTCACATTTTTTTTCTACAATTTTAACTATCTCTGAATCATGGCCTGTTGCATCAATAACAAATTTAGCTCTAACAACAAGAGGGTCAACATGGAGTTTAGCCATTTCAACGGGGCTCCACTGAATCACAAGACCATTTACTTTGTTATCCCTGACAACAACATCCTCAACTGATATGCAATTAAAAATTTTTAGTCCTGCCCTTCTTGATTTTAAAATAAGCGCAGCAACTGATTCAACAGAATCTGCTGTATAGTAATTCTCCTCATACTTATTGTAATTTATTTCAAATTCATCAAGAATAGATTTTCCCTCTTCCTGAACCACAATTTCATTAAACATCATGCCACCGCCCCACATTCCACCACCAATGCTGAGCTTTCTTTCAAACATTGCAACTTTGTAACCTGCTTTTGCAATATAGAACCCTGCAACAAGACCTGCTGGTCCACCACCAACAATAGCAACATCAAGGTCAAGGCAATCTTTAAATTTTTCAATAAATCTATCTATAATAGCCTTTGTGATTATTAATTCATCAAGTGCCATAATGCTCAATCTCCTCTCTAATTATTCTTAACTAACTGATTCTTCAGCTTCACTTTCATTAATTGCTTCAGATAATGATTCATCTTGCTCATCAGTCTCAACTTCTATTTTTATTTTATTATATTTTCTAACTCCTGTTCCAACAGGAACAAGCCTTCCCATAATAACGTTCTCTTTTAAACCATATAGATAATCTGTTTTCCCTTCTATTGCTGCCTGTGTTAAAACTTTTGTAGTCTCCTGGAATGATGCAGCAGAGATAAAGCTTGATGTATTAAGAGCAGCTTTAGTAATTCCAAGAAGTATTACCTCACCAGTTGCTGGCTGCTTACCCTCTGCAAGAGCTTTCTGATTCTCCTCTTCAAAAACAACTCTTTCAACAAGGTCACCATTTAAGAAACTTGTCTCACCTGCATCTTTAACAATAACTTTCCTCAACATCTGTCTAACAATAACTTCAATATGCTTGTCATTAATTTCAACACCCTGTAATTTATATATTTCCTGAACTTCATTAACAAGGTATTTTGCAAGTTCCTTTGGCCCCTTTACTCTCAAAATATCGTGAGGATTTAATGGACCATCCATAAGTGGCTCACCAGCTTGAACATATTCACCTTCTCTAACAGTAATATGCTTACCTTTTGGAATAAGATATTCCATTGGTTCACCAACTTCTGGAGTAATTATAACTCTTCTCTTACCTTTGGTCATTTTTCCAAATGAAACTCTACCTTCAATCTCTGTAATTATTGCAAAATCTTTTGGAGTTCTTGCTTCTAAAAGTTCCTCAACTCTCGGCAAACCACCTGTAATATCTTTGGTTTTGGTTGTTTCCCTTGGTATTTTGGCAATAACAGTACCAGCAGAAACATAATCACCTTCTTCTACACTAATAACAGCATTTACAGGTAGTAAATATCGAGCAAGTGTTTTACCATCTGCAAGTTTAGCAGTTTTACCTGATTCATCTTTTATAGAAATTCTTGGTCTTAAATTAATATCTTTGTAATCAATAACTTTCTTTGTAGAAAGTTTTGTTATTTCATCAACCTGCTCCTGAATGGTTACACCTTCAATAATGTCACCAAATTTAATTTTACCAGAAACTTCAGTTAAAATTGGAACTGTAAAAGGATCCCATTCTGCTAATTTATCACCTTTTTTAATTTTATCTCCCTCTTTAAAGTTCAACTTTGCACCATAAACAAGAGGATTTTTCTCAATTTCCCTACCCTTTTCATCAAGAATCACAATTTGAGAGTGTCTATTCATAACTATCATCTGACCTTTATCATTTACAACATAGTGAAGGTCCTTATATTTTACAGTACCATCTTTGTGTGCTTCAAGAACACTCTGCTCTGTAACGGCACTTGCTGTTCCACCAATATGGAATGTTCTCATTGTAAGCTGTGTACCGGGCTCACCAATTGATTGAGCAGCTATAACTCCAATTGGCTCTCCAATTTCCACAAGAGTACCTCTTGCAAGGTCTCTTCCATAACATAAACTACAAACACCACCACGTGCTGATTTACATGTAAGCACTGACCTTATAAAAACTTTATTTAAACCACTATCATCTATCTTGCTTGCAGCTGCTTCATCAATTAGCTCATTAGCTTTAACAATAATTTCTCCACTATGTGGGTCAACTATATCATAAAGAGCTGTTCTACCAAGAACCCTTGAACCAACTCTTTCAATAATCTCACCACCTTCAACAAGTGATTCCACTTCAATTCCATCTAATGTACCGCAATCTTCCTCAACAACAAAAGCATCTTGAGCAACATCAACAAGCCTTCTTGTTAAATAACCAGCATTAGCAGTTTTAAGTGCTGTATCAGCAAGCCCTTTCCTTGCACCATGAGTTGAAATAAAGTATTGTAAAACATTCAAACCTTCCCTGAAATTAGAAACAATTGGTGTTTCAATAATTTCACCTGAAGGCTTAGCCATTAACCCTCTCATTCCAGCTAACTGCTTCATCTGGTTCTCACTACCCCTTGCACCAGAATCAGCCATAATAAATATAGAGTTAAAGCTGTTGCCCACTCTCTTTTCTTTACCATCTGGAGAAACATATTCTTTTGTGGAAATGTTTTCCATCATTGCCTTTGCTATTTCGTCAGTAGCATGCTGCCATGTATCAATTATTTTATTGTATCTTTCACCTTGTGTAATAGCACCATCTCTATATTCATTTTCAATAGCTTGAATCTGCTTTAATGTCCTATCTAAAATTGTTTTTTTAGCTTCAGGAATTTCAAGGTCATCTATACCAATAGAAATAGCTGCCCTTGTGGCAAATTCAAAACCAAGGTTTTTTAACTGGTCAGCAAAAATTACTGTCTTTTTATCACCAGCAACTCTGTATGCTTTATCTATTAATTTAACAACAACCTTTTTCCTGATAATCTGATTTATTTCATCAAATGAAATCTCTTTTGGTGTAATTGAATAGATTAAAATTCTACCCATTACAGTATCATAAACTTTATTATCAATTTTAATTTTAACTTTTGCTTGTGGGTCAACCTTCCCCATTTCAAAAACAAGAAGGGCTTCATCAATTGAACCAAACTGCAATCCTTCACCTTTAGCAAACTCTTTTGGAGTGGAGAGATAGTACAATCCAAGAACAATATCTTGAGAAGGCACAATAACAGGCTTACCATTAGCTGGCAATAAAATATTATTTGTGGACATTATCAACGTCCTTGCCTCAATTTGAGCTTCATATGATAGCGGCACATGCACAGCCATCTGGTCACCATCAAAGTCAGCATTAAATGCAGTACATACTAATGGATGCAATCTAATGGCCTTACCTTCTGTTAATATAGGCTCAAAAGCTTGAATTCCAAGTCTATGAAGAGTTGGTGCCCTGTTTAATAAAACTGGATGTTGCTTAATAACCTCTTCAAGTGCATCCCAGACTTCAGGTTTTTCAAGTTCAACATATTTTTTGGCTGTTTTTATTGATTGAACAATTCCCTTTTCAATTAATCTGTTAAATATAAAAGGCTTAAAAAGTTCCAAAGCCATTTTTTTAGGCAAACCACATTGATGCAATTTTAACTCAGGCCCAACAACAATAACAGACCTTCCAGAATAATCCACCCTTTTACCTAAAAGGTTTTGTCTGAATCTACCCTGCTTACCTTTGATAATCTCAGAAAGAGATTTAAGGGGCTTTTTATTGGAGCCTATAATTGGTCTTTCTCTTTTAGTATTATCAAATAGTGCATCAACTGCTTCCTGTAACATCCTCTTTTCATTGTTAATAATAATAGATGGTGCATTTAAACTTAAAAGTCTTTTTAATCTGTTATTCCTGTTTATTAATCTTCTATACAGGTCATTTAAATCAGCAGTTGCAAACCTTCCTCCTTCAAGAGGAACAAGAGGCCTCAAGTCTGGTGGAATAACAGGAATTACATCAAGAATCATCCACTCTGGTTTATTTCCTGAATTAATAAAAGCTTCTATTATCTTAAGTTTGGAAACTATACTTTTCTGCTTTGTGTCTGATTTGGTTGCTGCAAGTTGTTCTCTAAGTTTAAATGAAAGCTCGTCAAGATTCAGATTCACAAGCATTTCTTTCAAAGCAACAGCACCCATCTCTGCTCTAAATTTGCCATTATATTTTTCATACTCTTTCTCATATTGCTCTTCATTTAAAAGTTGACCATATTTAAGGTTGGTCTCACCAGGATCAAGAACAACATAAGAGTCGTAATACAAAACTCTTTCAACCTCTTTCATTGTCATACCAAGTAAAACACCAATTCTACATGGTTGATTTTTAAAATACCATATATGAGCAACTGGTGTCGCTAATTCTATATGAGCCATTCTAAATCGTCTAACCTTTGACTGTATAACTTCAACACCACATTTTTCACATACAATTCCCCTATGTTTCATCCTTTTATATTTACCACAGTTACACTCATAATCTTTAACTGGTCCAAAAATTTTGGCACAAAAAAGACCATCTCTTTCTGGTTTAAAAGTTCTATAATTAATGGTCTCTGGCTTCTTGACCTCTCCATAAGACCATTCTCTAATCTGTTCTGGAGATGCTAAATTAATCTGAACAGCTTTAAATTTAATTGGGTCCTGTGGTTTTTCAAACAATGATAATATATCTCTCAAGGCTAACCCCCTAAATATTTTTTAACATAAAATTATTCCTCGTCATCATATTCTATTAATTTTACATCAAGAGCCAGACCTTTAAGCTCATTAATTAACACATTAAATGACTCTGGAATTCCTGCTTGAAGGAAATTTTTCCCTTTAACAATTGCTTCATACATTCTATTTCTTCCAGCAAGGTCATCTGATTTAACTGTGAGAAATTCCTGCAATGAATAAGCAGCACCATAAGCTTCAAGTGCCCAAACTTCCATTTCTCCAAGTCTCTGACCACCAAATTGAGCTTTACCACCAAGAGGTTGCTGAGTAACAAGTGAATATGGTCCAATAGACCTTGCATGAATCTTTTCATCAACAAGATGGTGCAGTTTAAGCATATACATATAACCAATAGTTACATTATTGGCAAATGGCTCACCTGTCCTTCCATCATAAAGTGTAATCTGACCATTTTCTGGTAAGCCTAATTTTTTAAGATAATCTTTTATTTCATCTTCAGTAGCACCATCAAAAACAGGTGTGGCAACAAACAATCCCTTACCAAGCTCTTTAGCCATCTCTACCACAGCATCATCATCAAGTTTCTTAACAAACTTGGTTACCTCTTTATCATTGTAATATTCAATAATTTTTTCTCTCAACTTTTCAGGTGAATAATTCTCTTCTAAATATTGCTGAATTTTATTTCCAACTTCTTTTGCAGCCCATCCAAGGTGAGTTTCAAGTATCTGCCCAACATTCATACGAGAAGGAACTCCAAGTGGATTAAGAACAATGTCAACTGGTGTACCATCTGCAAGAAATGGCATGCTCTCTTCTGGTAAAATTTTTGAAACAACCCCTTTATTACCATGTCTACCTGACATTTTATCGCCAACAGAGAGCTTTCTCTTAATTGCGAGATAAACTTTTATCATAGTGAAAACACCTGGCTGAAGCTCATCACCAACACCAAGATTCTCTATCTTTTTCTGGTATCTCTTTTCAATCTCTTTAATTTTAGCATCATATAAAGTTTTATATTTTTTTACTTCCTCTTCAACATCAAATTTAATTTTTATATCTTTAAAAACACCTGTTGGCAGATTATTAATAATATCCTCAGTTAATTGTGTACCCTCTTTTAAAACTTTATCATCATACTTTAACTCTTTCTTTAATTTCTTGCCTTTGAGGATTTTAACCATTTTCTGGTAAAAATTCTCTTTTACCAGTCTTATTTCATCATTCTTATTGCTCTCTAAAAACTGAATATCTCTTTCATAATATTTATCTATCTCAAAGTTCAACTTTTTATTTCTTGAAAATATCTTAATATCAACTACTGTTCCTTCAACACCTGGTGGAACTCTTAGAGATGAATCAGTAACATCTTTTGCTTTTTCACCAAAGATTGCTCTTAGCAGCTTCTCTTCTGGTGTAAGCTGAGTTTCACTTTTTGGTGTTACCTTTCCAACTAAAATATCACCAGGTTTAACATAAGCACCTATTCTCACTATTCCATTTTCATCAAGATTTCTTAGCTCTGCATCACCAACATTTGGAATATCAGCAGTAATCTCTTCATCACCAAGTTTTGTATTTCTTGCAAAACATTCAAACTCTTCTATATGAACAGATGTATAAACATCATTTTTTATAATATTTTCACTAACAAGTATTGAATCCTCAAAATTATAGCCACCCCAGGGCATAAAAGCTACAAGCACATTTTTACCAAGAGCGAGCTCTCCTTTATCCATTCCAGGTCCATCAGCAATAACATCTCCTGCTTTAACTTTATCACCTTTACTTACAAGAGGTCTTTGTTCATATAAGGTATTCTGATTAGATTTTCTATTTTTCATAATGTGATATATATCATAATTGTCAAAATCATCAGTATCAGCCTGAATCACTATTCTATTTTTATCAACTCTGACAACTGTCCCATCTCTTTTAGCTAATATTGCAAGCCCTGAATCTCTTGCTGTTTTTGTTTCCATTCCAGTTCCAACAAGTGGTGCTTCTGTTTTTAACAGAGGAACAGCTTGCCTCTGCATGTTTGAGCCCATTAAAGCCCTGTTTGCATCGTCATGTTCAAGAAATGGAATTAATGAAGCAGCCACACTAACAACCTGGTTTGGAGAAACATCCATATATTGCACTTCATTTTTATTAACCCATTTAAAATCACCATCTTTTCTTGCAAGCACCATGTCATTTAAAAAATTACCATCTTTATCAATGGGAGCATTAGCCTGAGCAATAACAAGTCCTTTCTCCTCAAATGCAGAAAGGTGCACAACCTCATCTGTAACCTTGCCATCTTTAACTTTTCTGTATGGTGTTTCTATAAAACCAAATTCATTTACAGTAGCATAAGTTGTCATTGATGAAATCAGACCAATATTTGGTCCCTCAGGTGTTTCAATAGGACAAATTCTACCATAGTGCGTAGCATGAACATCACGAACCTCAAAACCAGCTCTCTCCCTTGTAAGACCACCAGGGCCAAGTGCACTTAACCTTCTTTTATGAGTAATCTCTGATAGAGGATTTGTCTGATCCATAAATTGAGAAAGTTGACTGCTCTGGAAAAAATCATTTAAAACAGTAATAACAGGTTTATGGTTAACAATATCCTGTGGCATAAGACTATCAATGTCTTTTAAACTAAGCTTCTCCTTGATTGCCCTCTCCATTCTAACAAGGCCAATTCTAAACTGATTTTCAGCAAGCTCTCCAACACTTCTAACACGTCTATTACCAAGATTATCAATATCATCAATTTCATAACCAGGTGTGCCATTTTTAATCTCTATTAAATATTTTGCAACAGAAAGGATATCATCAGGCTCTAAGGTTACATTATCAAGAGGTTTTTTTTGATTTAATTTAAAATTGAATTTCAGCCTGCCTATTTTTGAAAGGCTGTATCTCTCTTTTTCAAAAAATAGATTATGAAAAAAGTTTTTAGCTGTATCAATATCAACAGGCTCTCCCGGCCTTAACCTTTTGTAAATCATTATAAGAGCTGCTTCTATTTCAATATCTTTTAATGGTTTATCTGGAAACTCCTTTTTATGCTCTTTTGAAATAGAATTGATTTTATCAATTAATAGTGTATCTCTAATTATGGGAAGAGTGGTTATATTATCAATAAAAAGAAGTTGCAGCTTTGTAATTCCACACTCTTTTAAATATTTTAACTTCTCCTCTGTAATAACTTCATTGCATTCTAAAATTACTTCGCCTGTTTCTTCATCAACAATATCATCGGCAACAGCTTTGCCAATAATATTTTCTTCAGATGCAAGCAGTTTCTCTATACCTGCTGCTTTCAATCTTTTAATGGTGTTTCTTTTAACTTTCCTATTTTTTGGTATTAAAACTTCACCATTGACAACTACATCTTCTATTAACTTAAAATTGAGTAGAGTTCTCTCTTTGTCATAGTTTAATACTTTATAAATCTTATCATCTTCAAAAACATACTCCTCTGTTTCATAAAAGTAGTGTAAAATCTCTTTTGATGATAAACCTAAAGCTCTAAAAAGTATTGTTGCTGGAATTTTTTTACGTTTATCAATTTTTACATATAAATAATTTTTAGTATCAAACTCAAAATCTATCCAGCTTCCCCTGTAAGGGATTATCCTTGCAATTACATCTTTTTTATCAAATGTAAAAAACACCCCAGGAGATCTATGAAGCTGAGAAACAATAACCCGCTCTATACCATTAATGATAAATGTTGCATTATCAGTCATTAATGGTATTTCACCAAAATAAATTTTTTGCTCTTTAATATCCCTAATGGACTTTGCTCCTGTATCAGCATCAATATCCCAGGAAATTAATCTAACTGTAATTCTCAATGGTGCAGTATATGTAAGCTTCTTCAGAATACATTCATCAATGCTATATTTTGGCTCACCAATTTCATAGGATACAAAATCTATCTGACTTGTACCATAAAAATCTTTAATTGGAAAAACAGAATTAAACGCAGCCTGCAACCCCACATCTTCTCTATCTTCAGGATTAACATCCTTTTGCAGAAATACTTCATAAGATTTTCTCTGTGTTTCAAGAAGAAAAGGTTGTTCAAGAGCTTTTTGAAGTTTTGAAAAAGATTTTCTTATTCTTTTTACTTTTGTCATTTTTCATTCCTTTAATTGTGGCATTTTAAAGACTTGTAGTTTTTTGAGGATTAAAATAAACCTGGAGCAATACTCTCCTATTGCTCCAGGTGATAACTTATACTATATTAGTAATTAAAAGTAAAGACTAAATTATTTAATTTCTGCACTTCCTCCAGCTTCTTCAATTTTTGCTTTAATTGATTCAGCTTCGTCTTTGGCAACACCTTCTTTTATTGGCTTTGGTGCTCCCTCAACAAGCTCCTTAGCTTCTTTGAGACCTAATCCAGTAATTTCTCTAACTGCTTTAATTACCTGAATTTTCTTTTCACCGAAACTTGTTAAAATTACATCAAATTCTGTTTTTTCCTCTGCAGCAGCTCCAGCATCACCACCAGCAGCTCCAGGTGCAGCAGCAACCGCCACAGGAGCAGCAGCTGAAACTCCCCACTTTTCCTCTAACTCTTTAACAAATTCAGCCATTTCAAGAACTGTTAAACTTTCAAGATATTTAATTACATCTTCTTTGCTTATGTTAGACATTTACTTTCCCTCCATTAATTAATTTTCTTTTGATGATTTGTAAGCATTTAATAAATTTAAGAAATTTCTTGGTGTAGCAGCCAACAAGTTAACCATATTTGTTGCTGGAGCAACAAATAGAGCAAGAAGTTGAGCTTGTAATACTTCTTTAGGTGGTAATTGTGCAAGTGCTTTTAATGAGGCTTCTTCTACAATTTTGCCCTCTAAGATACCTGTTTTGTATTCAAATGATGAATAATCTTTTAATATACTGTTTAATGTTTTAGCAACAGCTACTGGATCATCCTGAATAAATATCACCCCATTAGTACCTACAAGATCTTTAGCTATCTCTTCAAATTCTGTACCTTTTGTTGCTATTTTAAACAAGCTATTTTTAACTACCTTATATTTTGAATTACATTCATCAAATTTTCTTCTTATTGCATTAATCTCTTCTACAGTAATTCCTTTGTAATCAACAATAAAGAGAGCTTTACTCTCATTTAATAATTCTTTGTATATTTCAACTATTTGTCTTTTTTTATCTGTTGGCAAAAAATCACCCCCTTACATATTTCGCTACTGTCAAGCCATTTCTGTCTCGACAGGCAATTTTAAACCTAAAACAGGTACCTGTTTTCTTAGACAGAAGCACTCTAAGTAACACTTGCTATATCTACTCTAACTCCAGGGCTCATAGTTGTAGATAAAGCAATACCCCTTATATAAGCCCCTTTGCTTGAAGCAGGCTTAAGCCTGATTAGCTCTGAAATTAATGTTTTAATGTTTTCCACAAGTTTATCGTCATCAAATGATTTTTTACCAACAGGAGCATGTATATTTCCAGCTTTATCAACTCTAAATTCCACTTTTCCTGCTTTAATCTCTTTTACAGCTTTAGCAATATCAAAAGTAACTGTGCCAACTTTTGGGTTAGGCATCAATCCTCTTGGACCAAGAATTTTACCAAGTTTACCAACTACATTCATAACATCAGGAGTTGCAACAACTTTATCAAAACCGAACCAACCTTCTTTTATTTTTTCAACATATTCATCAAGCCCCACAAAGTCAGCTCCAGCTTCTTCAGCCTCTTTTTCTTTTTCACCTTTTGCAAGTACAAGCACAGTAGCACTCTTCCCTGTGCCATGAGGTAAAACAACTGCTCCTCTTACCATCTGATCTGCATGCTTTGGATCAACACCCAATCTCACAGCAATATCAACTGTCTCATCAAAATTGCAATAACCTATCTTCTTAACAATAGGAACTGCTTCCTCCAATGGATACCTTTTATTTCTGTCAAATTGCTTTAAACTCTCTAAATATTTTTTCCCTCTTTTTGGCATTATTCCACTCCTAATCTACTATTTCTATTCCCATGCTTCTTGCAGCACCTTCTATTGTACGAACTGCTGCTTCTAATGACGTTGTATTCAAATCTGGTAATTTAACTTTTGCTATCTCTTCTACCTGTTTTTTTGTAACCTTGCCAACTTTATCTTTATTTGGCACACTTGAACCTTTTTCAATACCAGCAGCTTTTTTTAACAGAACAGCAGCTGGTGGTGTTTTAGTAATAAAAGAAAAACTTTTATCCTGATATACAGTTATAACAACAGGAATTATCATTCCAGCATCATTCTGGGTTTTTGCATTGAAAGCTTTGCAAAACTCCATAATATTAACACCATGCTGACCAAGCGCTGGACCAACAGGTGGTGCTGGGTTTGCTTTTCCTGCTTCAATTTGAAGTTTAATTTTAGCAATCTCTTTTTTAGCCATTTAAGAACCCCTTTAAATTTTTTCTACTTGTTCAAAATTTACTTCAACTGGTGTTGGTCTGCCAAAAATACTAACAAGAACTTTCAATTTGGCTTTATCAGGTTTTACATCATCTATTGTACCTGTAAAATTAACAAATGGACCGTCTATAACCCTTACATTATCCCCTATTTCAAAATCTATTTTTGGTTTAGAAGATAATTTACCCTCTTTGTAACTTGAAATCAACTTCTCTGCTTCTTCCTGTGTAAGAGGAATTGGCTTTGTTTTTTTACCAACAAAACCTGTAACATATGGAGAATTCTTAATAAAATGCCATGAACGCTCTGTTACTCTCATTTTGACAAGAAGGTATCCTGGAAAAATCTGTTTACTCTTTTTCTGTTTTTTACCTTTAACTACTTCTATAACGTCTTCCATAGGAACAATTATCTCTTCAATGTAATCACCCATGTTTTCATTTTTAATTTTCTCTTCAAGTGCTTCTTTTGCTTTTAATTCGTATCCTGTTTTAGTATGGACAACATACCATTTTTTTTCCATTAAATTTCCTCGTTAGCTAAAAATAAGCTTAATAATATTTGAATAAATTAAATCAACAATTCCAAGGACTCCTGCAACAATTATTGTAATAGCCAGCACAACCCATGTAGCATTAATAACCACTTTCTTTTCTGGCCATACTACTTTGTTTAATTCTTCACGTGCTTCTTTTAAAAATATTTTTAATTGTTCTATCTTGTTAACTTTAGCTTCTTCAACCTTTTGCTGAGCCATAGTATCCTCTCATTAATTATTAAAAACAGGCCAGGGGGGATTCGAACCCCCAGCCTTCGGATTTGGAGTCCGACGCTCTATCCAATTAGAGCTACTGGCCTATTATAAATTATTTAGTTTCTTTGTGAAGAGTATGTTTCTTACACCATTTACAATATTTTTTTAGCTCTAATTTTTCTCTATGTGTTTTTTTATTTTTGGTTGTTGCATAATTTTTTCTTTTGCATTCTTGACAAGCTAAATTTATTACTTCATTCATTGCTATCACTCCAAATTATTCAATTATTTCTGTAACTACTCCTGCTCCTACTGTCCTTCCACCTTCCCTTATTGCAAACCTTAACTCCTTCTCCATTGCCACTGGAGTTATTAACTCTACTTCCAAGTTCACATTATC
>CAZIZE010000058.1:0-55567 GCA_964543655.1 uncultured bacterium | reverse complement strand
GTATTTTATATTTGCCAAATCTTTTTTAAGAACAATACTGTTTTGCAAAATTCCTTTGCCCTGACCGGTATCAAAGAGAAAATTGCCGTTAGGTGTTTCTATATAAGCTGCAAAGCCATGCTCCCCAACAACTCCAAAGGGTACAATTACACTGTTTTCACACAAAACTGTAATTTTAAACATGTCCCACCTCCTCTATTAAATTTCTACCTATATAAAAAAATGTATTTTATATTTAATATACAATATTAATAAAAATATGTCGACTATAAATTTTTGTTTTATGTATATATATTGGCACTATGTTTGCATTATTATAAAAAATCGAAAAAGGAGGATACCTTGGCACGAATAGAGTTATTTGGCAAAAAATTTCAGATGCTTGAATATTCTATGAATATTCGAAGTACAATTCAAGATGTTATTAGTTCAAATATTGCTAACATAAATACTCCCGGTTATAAGTGCAAAAATATTAATTTTCAAAAAGAGCTTAACAGAATTTTGCACCCACAAGACACTATTCAGCTTGAAACAACAAATAAAAGACATTTTAAAATAGAACCAGAAAAACTTGATGGCTACGAGCCAGAGGTAGAATATTGTGAAAATAATGTTATTGGAAATGACAATAACAATGTTGACCTTGATAAAGAAATGGCAAAAATGTCAAAGAATCATCTTCTCTATAATGCTGATAGTCAAATTCTTGTCAAAGAATTTAAAATATTAAAAGATGTAATAACACAAGGAGGTAGATAATGAGTTTTTTAGATTCATTTAATATTTCTGCTTCAGGTCTTAGTGCTGAAAGATTGAGAATAAATGTAATTAGTAGCAATATAGCAAATATTAATACCACAAGAACTCCAGAAGGTGGGCCCTACAAAAGGAAAGATGTTGTTTTTGAAGCTGTTCCTTTTAAAGAGAAATCTTTTGACGAAACATTAAATGATACTGTAAATCTTAAAAAGGTTGAAGTTGCAAAGATTGTTGAGGATAAAAGACCACCAATTATGAAATATGATCCTGGTCATCCTGATGCTAATAAAGATGGATATGTTGCTTATCCAAATATTAATATTATGGAAGAAATGGTTAATTTAATTAATGCTTCAAGAAGTTATGAAGCTGGTGTTACAACTTTAAAAGCCTCAAAAGATATGGCAATGAAAGCCATTGATATTATTAGAACTTAATTAATTGGAGGGTAAAATGATAGATAGAATTAATAACCAGTTAATTAATAATTTAAACTCAACTAATTTAGATAAAACTCCTTATAGTAAAAAAGTTAGTAGTTTTGCAGATACTTTGAAAAATTATATAAAAAGTGTCAATGATGATCAGATTAATGCTAATAAAGCAATAGAGAAATTTTTAAGAGGAGAAGAGAAAGATATCCATAACACAATGATTTCAATTGAAAAGGCAGATATTTCACTTCAGTTATTTACTCAGATTAGAAACAAACTTATTGATGCTTATAAAGAGATTATAAGGATTCAAATTTAAAATTTAAAAGGAGCAACAGATGCCTGAAAGTTTAAAAAAGATATTAGATAAATTTAATAATTTGGAATCTGTGCATAAAATGCTGGTAATAGCAGGAATTACTCTATTTTTAAGTGCAATAATTTTATTAATCGCATTTTCAAATTCTAAAAATTATGCAACCTTATATTACAACATGCCTGCATCACAGGCAGGAGAAATTATAGCATATTTAAAAAAGCATAGAATTCCTTATAAAGTTAATGAAAAAAATGGGTTAATTGAAGTTCCTAAAAATGAAATTTATGAAGTAAGGATGATTCTTGCCAAAGCAGGAATTCCTTCAAAAAATGGAGTTGGCTGGGAAATATTTGATAAAACAAAACTTGGAGAAACAGAATTTGTTCAGCATATAAATTACATTAGAGCTATACAGGGAGAATTAGCAAGATCAATAGAAACCATTAGAGGTATAAAATCAGCAAGAGTACATATAGTTATACCAAAAGAGAGTTTATTTGTTGAGGATCAGGCTCCAGCAACTGCATCTATTATCATTACTTATGAGCTTGGTTATAGGAAGCTAACAAAGGAACAGGTTAAGGGAATTGTTAACCTGGTTGCCAATTCAGTAGAAGGATTAAAACCTGACAATATTAAAATTATAGATAATTTTGGAAATGTGCTAACAGATATTTTAAAAGAAGATCAGGAGGATATTACAGGTGAAGTTTCAAAGAAATTAACATATAAGAAAAAAATCGAAAAATATTATGAAAAAAGAATTCAATCAATGCTCGAAAAAGTTGTTGGTAAAGGTAAAGTCATTGCAAGGGTAGCAGTTGATATTGATTTTACAAAAAGTGAAAAAACAATTGAAGCTTTTGACCCTGACACAATAGCAGAAAGAAGTCATCAAAAGGTAATAGAGAGTACAAAAGAGTATAATCCAAGAAAAGGGGGGATTCCCGGAGTGGTATCAAATGTCCCTTCTGTTAAAGCACAACAACAAAAAAATTTGCAAAATCAGAATCTTCAAAAAGATAAATCAAAAACTCAAGAAATTGTTAATTATGAAGTTAGTAAAACTGTCAGCAAAATAGTTGACCCTGTTGGAGTAATTAAAAGAATCTCTGTTGCTGTTCTTGTTGATGGTCAATATAAAGAAGTAAAAAAGGGTAAAAAAGAGATAAAAGAGTTTGTTCCAAGAAGTAAAAGTGAAATGAAAATTTTTACTGATATTGTAAAAAAAGCTATTGGATTTAATCCAAAAAGAAATGATCAAGTTGAAGTTAGTTGTGTTCAGTTTAATTATAATGAATTAAATGAAATATCAGCCCAAATAGCTAAAGAAAAGAGAACAGAGCTTATTATGCTTGCAGCTAAATATGGGTTGACAATACTTGCTCTTTTAATTATATTCTTCTTTGTGTTCAGGCCTTTCCTAAAGGTAATATTGCAGAGAGTTAAGCCACCAGAAGAATTACTGAAAAAAGCACCAAGAACTCTTGAGGAAATAGAGAAAGAAGTTAAAGCAAAGAAAAAAGAGATAACAACTAAAGAGGAAGGTGGAGTTAAAAAGAGTGTTAAAGATCCAAAAGAGATATTAATAGAGTTAATAGATCAGAATCCTCAGGAAGTGGCTAAACATGTTCAAAAATGGATAAGGAGTAAATAATGCCTACTAATAAAAGTAGTAGCACAGGAATGTCCAAAAAAAAGAAAATAGCAGCTATTATGCTGGCTCTTGGTGATGAAGTTGCATCAAAGGTATTAAAATATCTTGATGAAATTGATCTGCATATGCTTGGTAATGAAATGACATTTATGGATAGTATTTCCCCAGATGAACTAAAACAATATATGAATGAATTTTTAAGAGACCTTGGCAAAGAGCCTGAAATTGAGGGTGGTCTTGATCATATAAAAAAGATTCTAATAAAAGCATTTGGAGAAGAGAAAGCTAAATCTATGATAGAGAAAATAGGTACCCCTTTGAAAAAGGTTCCATTTTATACCCTTGCTAATATTGACCCAAGAATGATTGCTAATTTTATTAAAAATGAGCATCCACAAACAATAGCTGTTATTCTTGCTCATTTAGATGGGGTACAAGCAGCTGAAGTTTTGGCAAATTTACCAGAAAATTTACAAACAGATGTTGTATTAAGAATAGCAAGATTAGAAACTGTTTCACCAGATGTTGTTAATGAACTTGAAAAAGCTCTTGAAGAGGAAGTTAAGTCAGCAGGTGGAGCTGAAAGCCATCAGGTTGGTGGTGTTGAGCCTGTTGCTGAAATATTGAACAATGTTCCTAAAGAACTTGAGCAGAGGATAATTGGCTCAATAGAGGAGACTTATCCAGATATAGCTGAAGAAATTAGAAAGAAAATGTTTGTATTTGAAGATCTTGTTTATGTTGATGATAGAGGTATTCAGACAATTCTTAAAGAGGTTTCAAATGAAGATCTTTTACTTGCATTAAAAACAGCAACTGAAGAGATTAAAGAGAAGATCTTTAAAAATATGTCCCAGAGGGCTGCTGATATGATTAAAGAGGATCTTGAATCAATGGGACCAGTGAAATTATCAGATGTTGAAAAAGCTCAGCAAAATATTATTCAGATAGCTAAAAGATTAGAAGATGAAGGTAAAATTGTTATAGCTAAAGGTGGAGGCGGTGGAGATGTCGTTGTCTAATAATGTTAGAGAATTTAAATTTTTAAAATTTGATTCAGAAAATGAAGAAAAGAATAAAAGTGAATTAATAAAATTTGAAATAAAAAAAGAGGATAACTTTAAATATGAATTTGATATTTCACAGGATAAATCTGAATTTTCTCCTATGTTTGTTGGTGGTAAAAAAATAAGTCTTAAGGACAGAGAAAAAAAGATTGAGGAATATTTTGAGAAAAAAAAGAAAAAATTAGAAAAAGAGTTAAATGAGTATTATGAAAAAAAAGTGGCTGAAGCTGATAAAGTTGTGGAAGATGCAAAATCTGAAGCAGAAAAATTAAAGAAAGAGAAAGAAGCAGAAGGATATAAAGCTGGATTTGATAAAGGATACAAAGATGGTGTTGAAAAAGGATTTAAAGAAGAGAAAGAAAAATTTATGCACTTTAATAATCTAATAGAAAAATTAGCAAATTTTGAAAAGGAGAATCTCCTTAAATATAACGATAAAATAGGTGAAATAATAGTAGATTTGACAAAAAAAATTATAAAAAAAGAAGTTGAAACCTTTCCTGAAAAGGTTTTAATGGAGAATTTAAAAAATATTTTACATAAAATAGTGGATAAAAGTTTTGTTAAAATTTCTATATCCCCTTTTTTATACGATTTTTTGCAGAATAATATTGAACAAGTTAAAAACTCATTTAACCTTGAAAATGTTAAAATAGAAAAAATGGAAAAATTGGAAATAGGAGATTGTATAGTTGAGACAAATTATGGCACTTATGATGCCTCCATCTCAGAGCAGATTTTTGAAATGGAAAAATTAATTAGAGGTGAGGGGGGAAACAACATAATTTAAGATTTAATGGTGTGTTTATAATCCCATGCTCTATATTTTTAAATCTAATATAAATTTAATGTTTTCAATTTTTTTTCTGAGAATATTAACAACTTAAACAATACAACAATCATTTATGCTCAGCATTACCCATTTTTATTACAACATAAATAATTTATTTTTAACCACTTTTATACTTTTTATGAAAACTTAATGGGAGATTTCGTATACAGAAAGTATTTCAAGAAATAGATCTGTATCTGTAAATTGTAATTCAACAGTATAATCATTGTCTAAAACGTGGATAACAGGTATATAAATAGTCCTGTTATCAGCATAAAATACCTGATCGTCAGATTCTACTGGTGTTGTATAGGGATTGGAAATTTCAGTAATAAGTAGACCGCTTCCTTGTATTACCATATTAACTGGATAACATAAATTCAAAATAGCTCCATTTTGGGAAATTCTTACACATGGTAATTCTACAGTATTTGTATGGCTGTTAAATGTGGCACTATTTGCAAATAAAAAATTAGTAAAAAAAACAGAGTAAATTATTGAAAATAATAATATTGTTTTTAATTTAATTTTTGTCATAATATTCTCTCCTCTTTTTTATTTGTCAAGCATTAATAAATGGCTTTGAAAAAGATAATAGGCACTTTTAAAACTTTATTTATTTTAGATATATGATTAAAAATAAAAAGTCAATCTTTATTAATTTTTAAATTGTACTTTTATAAAATATCAACCATTTTCTTAATTATTTACTTTTTCTTGTTATTCTATTCCAATTATATCTCAGCTCTATTTATTTTTATGCTTATTTTTCTTGATTTATTTTCTACATGAGGCAGCTACATTCGGCCTCCATGTATTTGATAAAAATTTTTCTTAAAGCTTTAAATACCTTCTGGTGTTATACAAAATCAACTTTAAAGCAAGAGCTTTTTCGGGCTGAAGCCCTCAAAATGACAGCTTTTGTGGTAAATAAAAAAAATTTCTATAGGATTTTACATTGGTATTGTATTATCTTTCCTTGAAATCTCATTTTCTTTAAGCATTATATATTTCAGAGTGTGCATTCATGCACAAATCAATAAATCTAATTTGCTTTTACTTAACTTTTAAATAATAAGTATAATAATTCAACCTTGTGCCACTTGAGTTGTAACCATAAAAGGTGTAGTAATAATCAAGCTTTATATAATAGATATTTTGGCATGTGAATTGACATGTTAAATTAAATTTTTCATCCATATCAAGTGAACCAATATATTTTTTGTAGCTTTTTCCAACAGATTTCATATTTTTGTCAACAGGTGTTAATGTAATTTCAAAATCAAAGATTTCAGTCCAAAAATTGTTATAGCCTGATAAAAATAATTTATTGTTATAAAACTTCCACTTTATAGCAATATCAAAAGAGCTGTAAACTGGATTTTTTATAATTGTAGGAGAATAAACTTCTGAGCAACCATAAGCAATAAAAAAAATCATTAATAATAAAAATATTTTCTTTTTCATCTAATTCACCACAATAGATTTTTTACTTTTAATTTATTGAGTACTTTATCCTGAAACCTTTTTATATCAAGTAAAAATATCTTATCATATTTTGATATAAAACTCCAAATAATATTTTTAACAGTTTCACTCTGTTTATTCCAATAATTTAAATTAGCAATAATGCAATACTTCTCCCTTTCAAGTCCAAAATTGTACGCATATTTAAAACTTACATTTGAAATTGAATAATCTACACTACTCATAACAACACTATTGAAAATCCCAGATTTAACAAATCTGTTAATATCCGCAGCATCTCCTCCAAAATAAAGTGAATTAGGAAATAGTTTTTTAAATTTTTTTAAAAAATAATCATTTAAAACTGCAATGCTTAATTTATCCTTTTTAAGACTTTTAAATGAGGTAAAGAGAAAATATCTACTACCAGGTAATATATTAAAAATAAATATACCATATTTATTGAGCTCAAGCCGAAGTGGTATTAGCTCTGAATAGCTTAATGAGTTATTTTTAATTTGAAATGCTTTGTTAATTAAAGGAATCAGGTTATTGTTAATATCAAGCTTTCTTAAAGTTTTAAGTGGAATTATAGCAATATTAATATAATTTTTTTGAGTGTATTTTAAAATTTCTTCTGGTGATTTAAAAATATTTCTTTCTCTAACAATAAAAATATTTTTTTTAACCTGTTTAAAATAATTTTTAAAATTATATGCATAATCATTTAATGGCTTTATATTTGGGTAATAATCAAGGAAATCAGCCTCTACCCTAATACTTAAAAAGAGCAAGGCTGATAAAAAGAAAAGTAAAATTAGTTTAGCATTAGAATTCATTTTATTTATCAAGCATATCTTTTAACAACCTGTTAACAACCTGTGGATTAGCCTGACCTTTTGTAGCTTTCATAACCTGACCAACAAAAAAACCAAAAACTTTAGTTTTCCCATTTTTATATTGCTCAACCTGTGCAGGTGAATTCTTGATTATATTTTCAATTATTCCCTTTAACTCTCCTTCATCAGAGATTTGTGTAAGTCCCTTTTCTTTAACTATTTGCTCAGGTTTTTTGAGGGTCTCATACATTTCTCTAAAAACTGTTTTAGCTATCTTACCACTAATTGTACCTTTTTTGATAAGGGAAATTAATTCACCAATATGCTCTGGAGTTAACTTGCATTCCTCTATTGATTTACCTTCATAGTTGAGACTACCAAGCAATTCCACACGTATCCAGTTATTTGCTGCAACTGGATCATTGCAATATTTAACAGTATCTTCAAAAAATTGTGCTAATATTTTTGAGCTTACAAGTACATCAGCATCATCCCTGGATATTTTATACTGCTGAATAAATCTTTTCTCTTTTTCATATGGTAGCTCAGGAATGCTTTTTTTAATCTCCTCTATCCAACTGTCATCAATTATTAGTGGCAAAAGATCCGGGTCTGGAAAATATCTATAATCATGTGCCTCCTCTTTGCTTCTCATACTCTCTGTAATACCTTTATCCGCATTCCATAACCTTGTCTCCTGAACTATTACCCCACCCTCTTCAAGTATCTCTTTCTGCCTCTTTATCTCATATTCAAGGGCTTTTTGAACATTCCTGAAACTATTCATATTTTTAAGCTCTGTTTTGGTACCAAATTTATCACTTCCCTTTGGCCTCAGAGAGATATTTGCATCACACCTGAAGCTACCCTCTTCCATATTACCATCACAAATCCCAAGGTAAACAACAGTGTTTCTCAACTGCTTTAAATACTCTGCTGCTTCTTCTGGTGATCTTATATCAGGCTCACTAACTATTTCAATTAAAGGTGTGCCTGTTCTATTAAAATCAACATAGCTTGAATTTCTATCAATACCTTCATGTGATAATTTCCCTGCATCCTCCTCCATATGAATCCTTGTAATACCAATCTCTTTTTCTTTGCCATTTACATTTATCTTTATTTTGCCATGCTCACAAATGGGTAGTTCATATTGAGAAATCTGATAACCTTTAGGTAAATCTGGGTAAAAATAGTTCTTTCTTGCAAAAATACTTCTTTTATTAATTTTACAATCTGTAGCCAGACCTGCTTTAATTGCAAATTCTACAACTTTTTTATTTAAAACAGGTAAACTTCCTGGCTGACCTGTGCAAACAGGGCATGTATTTTCATTTGGTGTTTCCCCAAATTTATTGGAACAACCACAAAAAATCTTTGTATCTGTAAGAAGCTGTGCATGAACTTCTAAACCAATAACAACTTCATATTCCATCACTTACTCCTTTCTCAAAAAACTTCTTAATTAACAAGTTGTTCTATATTGTATGCAACATTTAAAATTTTATCTTCTTCAAAAAAATTGCCTATAATTTGCATACCAATAGGTAGATTACTGCTATCTCTTCCTACTGGCAGAGATATACCGCAATTGCCAGCAAGGTTAAGTGGAATTGTGAAAATATCATTTAAATACATTTCAAGAGGATTATCAACCTTTTCTCCAAGTTTAAATGCTGTTGTTGGTGTAACAGGACACACTATTACATCAACTTTTTTAAATGCTTCAACAAAATCCAGTTTAATTAAATTTCTAACTTTAGATGCTTTTAAGTAATATGCATCATAATAACCTGAAGAAAGTGCATATGTGCCGAGCATTATTCTCCTTTTAACTTCATCACCAAAACCTTCTGCTCTTGTTTTTTTATACATATCAAGGAGATCCTCAAATTTTGAAGCTCTAAAACCATATTTAACTCCATCAAACCTTGCAAGGTTAGAGCTTGCCTCTGCTGGTGCAATAATATAGTAAACAGCAACTGCATACTCAGTGTGTGGAAGGGATATTTCTACAATTTCAGAGCCATTTTTTTCAAGCTCCTTTAAAGTAGTTTCAACAGTGCTTTTTACCTCAGGGTTAATACCTTCTATAAAGTACTCTTTTGGAACCCCAACTTTTAATCCTTTTAAACAATCCTTTTTAATATTTTCAAAATAATTTGGAACTTCTCTATTTATAGAAGTTGAATCTTTTGGGTCATATCCACTTATAGCTTCAAGCAAAACAGCACAATCCTCCACATTTTTTGTAATTGGTCCAATCTGGTCAAGTGATGATGCAAATGCAACAAGACCATACCTTGATACCCGACCATATGTTGGCTTTAATCCAACTACTCCGCAAAATGCTGCGGGCTGCCTAATTGAACCACCTGTATCAGAACCAAGTGAAGCTGCACACTGATTGGAGGCAACAGCAGCAGCAGAGCCACCACTTGAACCTCCAGGGACTCTCTCTAAATCATTGGGATTTTTAACAACTCCAAAATATGATGTTTCATTTGAAGAGCCCATTGCAAATTCATCCATATTATTTTTTCCAAGAGTAACTATGCTTTTATTTAGTAATTTTTCATAAACTGTTGCATTATAAGTGGGCACATAGTTATAAAGCATTTTTGAGCCACAGGTGGTTTTAATTCCTTTAGTGGTAATTAAATCTTTAATACCAAGTGGGATTCCTGTAAGGGGGTTTATATCTCCTTTGGCTATTTTCTTATCTGCTTCTTCTGCCTGAGACATTGCAATATCAGCACATATTGTAATATATGCATTTATATCTTTATTCAATTCATCTATTCTTTGCAAAAAAATCTCTGTTACCTCTTTAGAAGTAATTTCTTTCTTTTTCAATAGATTATGAAGCTCCAAGATACCTTTTTCATAAATATTTAACATCTACTTCCTCCAGAAACATTTTTTATCTAAAAAAACTTATCACTTAATTCATTTAGAGAAGTTTCTATCTGTTTTTCCAGTCTCTCTGGCAACCCTTCTATTTTAACATTTAAAAAACCTCTAACAATTGCTGATGTTGCTTCTTCCTCTGTTAAGCCTCTTGACATAAGGTACTCAATCTCCTCTTCTGCAATTTTGCCAACAGCTGCTTCATGACTCATATCAACATCGCTCAAATGAGCTTCAAGCTCTGGAATTGCATGGATTAAACCTTTTTCCTTTAATAATAACCCATTACATTCAAGATGTGCCTTTATATCTTTAGCAGCGCCAACAAGATGTCCCCTTGCAATAATCTCACCTCCTGCTGACACTGTCCTTGAAACAATCTCTGCTTTTGACCCCACACCATTTAATACACATCTTGAGCCAAGATCAAGATGAGAGCCTTCTGGTGCAAAAACTATTGAATTAAATCTACCAATAGAACCTTTGCCATTTAAATATACAGTGGGATACATTTTTAAATATTTAACTTTTTCAAATGAAATATAGTTTGATATAAACACTCCATTATCTTCAACAAGAGCTGCGCTCTTTGGTGTAACAGTAACATTTTCTCCCCATTTATGAATCATTGTAAAAGATATTTTAGCATTTTTACCAACAAAAAATTCAGAAATTCCAACATGTAGTGCTGAGGAAACTTTATGAGATGTAGCACACCCGGATATTATATGCAAATCTGCTCCCTCTTCAGCAACAATAAAGTTATGAACATACTGCTCAACATTGTCATTGCTAATGTATAGGCATGCTTGAACCGGGTATTTGGTTTTAGCTCCCTTTTTTGCATAGATAAAGTAACCATTGGAAACTTTTTTTTCTGCATTTTTCAAGAAATCATCAACATTGTTGTTAAAAGATTTAAACATTAAATCTTTTAACCATGAATATTTTTTTAAAGCTTCCTTTGTAGGTAAAATCTCTATTCCATCCTGTCTAATATTGCAGCTAACAACAGAGTGATTACTTTGAATAAATGTACCTGACCTTGTCTCTCTTTTTATGTCAATACCTGTGCTTTCAAGAATCTCTTTATCTTTATCATCAAAAATATTATTTATATCATTCATCTATTCCTCCTGAAAAAGAATATTGCTATTTTAGCCAGCAAGCATACATGAAACACACTTTTCATAACCAGCTTCCTGAATTTCCCTAAACATCTCCCTTGGATTACCACTACACATTAAGTATCCATCAAGTATTACATGGCCTCTGTCTGCATCAACATAGTCTAAAATATATCCTGTATGGGTTATAATCAGCCCTGATTTTTTTCTACCCTCTTTAATTCTAACATTTTTATCAAGGAGATGTCTCACAACTTTACCAAGTATTTTAATATTTTCTACATCAACTCCTGATTCTGGCTCATCAAGCATTATAAAATCTGGATTTTGAGCCATTAATTGCAGTAGCTCTGACCGTTTTAATTCACCACCTGAAAATCCAAAATTTAAATCCCTATAAAGAAACTTTTCAAAATCCACCCTCTTTGCAAGTTCCTCTGTTTTTTCATCAACTCTTTTGATTAACCTCAGCATATCAATGGTTTTCAAACCTTTAATAGAAGGTGGTCTTTGAAAAGCCATTCCAAGACCAAGTTTTGCTCTTTCATACATTGGCAGATTGGTAATATCTTTACCTTTGTAAAAAATTTTACCAGAGGTAACTTTATATTTTGAAAAACCCATAATAGTCATAAGCAATGTTGATTTCCCACTTCCATTTTTTCCAAAAATAACATGTGTTTCACCTTTGGCTATTCTAAGGTTAATGCCATGCAAAATCTCTCTTTTCTCTACTTCAACTTTTAAATTTTCAATTATAAGCATTTTAAACCTCTTTTGATAAGTTTTCTATTGCTTTTTCAAAAGCTTTTAATGTTCGCTCAATGTCACTATCACTATGTGCTGTTGATAAAAAACCAGCTTCAAATAGTGATGGCGCAATATAAATACCCTCTTTAATCATTAAGCTAAAATATTTTGCAAAAAGCTTCGTGTCTGAAGTTGTTGCATCTTTGAAATTATTCACATTAATATTTGTAAAAAATAGGCAAAACATTGAGCCAACACGTTTAAAGCAATGTGGTACTTTGCTATTTTTAATAATTGATTTCATTTCATCTGTTAAATATTTTGCTGATTCTTCTAATTTTTCATAAGCTTTGCCATTTTGAAGGAGTTTCAATGTTTCTATACCAGCTGTAACAGCAAGTGGATTACCAGATAATGTACCTGCCTGATAAACTTTCCCTTCTGGTGCAACACAATCCATAATTTCCCTTTTTCCACCAAAGGCTCCAACAGGCAAACCACCACCAATTATTTTACCAAGAGTTGTTAAATCTGGTGTAATATTAAAAAGAGCCTGAGCACCACCATAGGCTACTCTAAAACCGCTCATAACTTCGTCAAATATTAAAACTATCCCTTCATTTGCTGTTATCTCCCTTAGCTCTTTTAAAAAATCAATATCAGGTTCTATAACTCCCATATTTCCAGGTATTGGCTCTAAAATAATTGCTGCAATCTCTCCTCTATTTTCAACTATTAAGTTTTTAACAGATTCTATATTATTAAACTCAGCAAGTAGTGTAAGTTTAGCAAAATCTGCTGGTACACCAGGTGAATCAGGAGTACCAAAGGTAAGTGCTCCAGAGCCAGCTCTAACAAGTAGTGCATCTACATGGCCATGATAACAACCTTCAAATTTTATAATTTTATCCCTACCAGTATAACCACGTGCAATTCTAATGGCACTCATAGTAGCTTCTGTACCAGAATTAACAAGCCTAACTTTTTCAACTGATGGCACAGCTTCTATTATAAGTTTTGCTATTTCTATCTCTTTTTCAGTTGGTGCTCCATAACTTGTACCATATTCAAGCTGTTCTTTTAAAGCATTTGTAATTGCAGGGTTGTTGTGACCTAAAATCATTGGTCCCCAGGAGCCAACATAATCAATGTATTCTCTATTTTCAACATCATAAATTTTTGAACCCTTTGCTTTTGAAATAAAAAGAGGGCTTAATCCAACAGATTTAAATGCCCTAACAGGGCTATTTACACCACCTGGGATAAATTTTTTAGCTTCATTAAATAATTCATAAGATTTATTGCTCATATATACCCCCTACTCTATTTTAAATAGTTCACAACTTAATCTATTCCTCTACAAAATATTTCATTGATGATTTTTTAAATTCTTTTTCACTAAATAAAATCTTATAATCATTAATCCCTGAAATCTCTGAAAGCTTTTCAGCTATCTTATAACACTCCTCTCTACTTTTGCCATGTACCATTGTATAAACATTAAATGGCCATTTTTCATTTTTTGGCCTTTCATAACAGTGGCTTACTTCTTTGAAAGAGGCAAATTTTTTACCAATCTCTTCTACTTTTTCATCAGGAATATTCCATACAATCATTCCATTTGCAGTAATACCTGCTCTTTGATGCCTCAAAATTGCACCAAATCTTCTAATAACTCCTGCTGCTTTCATTCTCCTTATTCTTTCTAATACTTCATTTTCATCAATATTAACCTGCTCTGCAATATCTTTAAATGGAGTTTTTGAGCAAGGAAGGGATTCCTGAATAATTTTTATAATTTCAATATCTTTTTTATCAATCATAAGTTAAAAAGTAACATATTTATTTTTTTTAGTCAATTTTTTTAAGGTTATTCTTTGCCAAAAGGTTTAAATGCAACAATTAAGGCAGGAAGCAGTGTTATATTAGCAATAAATGCTACCACCATTGCAAGTCCTGTTAAAAGGCCGAAATATATTGTTGGGATAAAATTGGAAAAAACAAGAATAGAAAAACCTATTGTAATTACAAGAGATGTATAGAACATTGCAAAAGCTATGGTTCTACCACATATATGCATTGTTTTCCTGTAGTCTCTATTAACTTTAAATTCTTGCTCAAATCTATGAATATAATGGATGGTATCATCTACAGCAATTCCCATTGTAATTGCTGCAATGGTTATGGTCATCATATCTAAATGAATATTGGTCCAACCCATAAAACCAAGCACAAAAAGCACAGGTAAAATATTAGGTGAAATTGCAATTAATGATATTTTAAAGGATCTAAAGAGAATTAAAAACATTATCATTAAAAGCAGTACTGTAAAACCAAGTGTTAAAATCTGCGATTTAAAGAGACTCTGAAGAATATTGTTGTATAAAACAAGAATACCTGTAATGTGGAACCTATCTTTTTTAAGACCAAGTTTATGTATAAAATCGTAATTTATCTTTTTAAGAAGCTCATTTCTCCTCAATCCCTTATCAGAATCTTTTACCCTTGCAACAATATGCGCTTCATTATGTTTAATTGAAACATATGGTTTTATAACTTCATCTTTAACTTTTTGTGGAAGATTTTTGTATAAAAGAGCAAGCTCAAAATTATCAAGAGGCTTGCCATTATTAATTTTTTGAATTACCTGTAAAAAAGTCTCCAAAGATAAAACTTTGCCTACATGTGGAACTTTTTCAAGATAATCATGAACCTTTTTAATTAGAGACATTTTATCTTCTGTAAACCAGTAAGCAGGATTGCTTGATTCATTACTTTCCTCAAACTCATCAAAAAGAGTATCACCACCATTATCATCAGTAGACATCTTTTTTTTCTCAAATTTTAAAATTACATCAAATGGAGTTGTGCCACCTAACTCTTGATCTATAAATTTTAAGCCTCTATAAATTTCTGTGGAATGTTTAAAGTAGTCTATAAAGCTATTTTCTACCTTTAATGTTGAAATCCCCATTATACTTAAAATAAGAATAAAAATACTGGCTAAAATAATTAATTTTTCTTTACCATCAATAAACTCTGAAACTTTACTTAAAAATGGATGCTTGGTAGAGTGAGACTCTTTCTTTTTAAGAGGTGTAGCCTTTTTTAATGCCATTACCTGTGCTGGAAAAAAAATAAATGTTAAAATTAAAGATACAAGTAGCCCAACACTCATCATCCAACCAAATGTCCTTACAGGTTTTAAGTTACAGAGCAGCAGAGAAGAAAATCCTGCAATAGTAGTCAATGTTGTGTAAAGACAGGGAGTAAATTTATCCTGAATTGTTTTCTTTATTAAAACTCTATTGGGAATATTTATATCTTCAGTGTGAAACTCTTCATATCTCACTATTAAATGAATTGCTATTGACATAGTAAGAATAAGTTGTAATGAAATAAAGTTAGAGGATATAACTGTAACCTCCCAGTCAAAAAGACCCAATATTCCCATCATAACTGTAACTGAAAAAGCACAGCAGAGCATAGGAAGGAGAATCCATCTGATTTTTCTAAATGAAATAGCAAGTGTAAGGAGCATAAAAATAAAAACCCCAACACCAAAAACCTTTAAATCATTTTTTATAAAGAGAATTAGATCATCTGCAATTAAAGGAACGCCACCAAGAATTATTTTAGCATCTTTTTTATATTTTTTTACAATATGTCTGATTTTTGTAATATCTCTGTGGCGCTGGTCATTAATTCTATCAAGAGCTTTTCTAATTTTTTTATTTAACTGTTCATACTCAGCTCTTTCTTTCTCTGTTAAGCCACTTTTTTCAAGTTTCTCAGCAAGTGCTGTTCTCTTTTCAATTAATTTATTATACTTAGTTGTTGGTTTAAAAATTACCTGAATAGCAGTTGCTTTTAAATCAGGACTAACAAGCAAATTTTTATACAATGGACTATTTTTAAACTCCTCTTTAGCCAATTTAATATTAATACCAGGAGTTTGCAATGTTGGAATATTTTTAGTATAATCTTTAATATGCATCTTTTGAGCAGTCTCAATTAGAGGGACATTTAAAATAGAAGTTATACTTTCAACTCTTTTTATCTTCTTTAGTTCTTTACTTAAATTTGCAATATTTGATAAGATTTCTGGAGAAAAAAGGTCATATTTATAAGGTTTATAAGTGATAATTATAAAATCTTTTGACTCATATCTCTTTGAAATTGTTCTATAATATTTCAATTCTTTATTGTTTTCATTTAGAAGAGTCTCTGAAGATGCATCTATTCTAAAATCTCTTGCATGATAGGTAAAAAATGCTATAAATCCAAGAAAAATTATTATAGTTAAAATAGGATGACCTAAAACTATTTTATCAAATAGGTCGATTCCTCTATTAATATACTTTCTCATCTGGAATTAGTAGTAGCCTCTAATTTTTTAAAAAGGTCATCTATTGTACCTTTACTTAAAATAGCGTAAAATTGTGATTTATAAGTTCTAATTATGCTGATACCTTCAACTGAGATATCATATATTTTCCATCCATTTGGTGATTTCCACAGCTTAAACACAACTGAATAATTTTTATTTTTAACTGTGAATATTGATGGAACATATATAATTTTTTTATTCTTCTGAATAGGCTCTTTATATTCAACTTTTAAATTTCCTGAAATTGAAACCCTATCAAGATAAACCATTCTTATTCTTTTTTCAAAAAGTGTTATAAATCTCTTCTTTTGGGCTTCTGTTAACCTGGGCCAATATTTTTTCCCTAAAACAAGTTTTGACATTATTTTAAAATCGAATGTTGGGCCAATAATTTGAAAAATTTTATCTTTTTTCTCTTTTTCTGTTAAATTTTTATCATTTATTAGTTTTAATGCTTTATCTGTTTTTGTTTTTACTAAATTTTTAACATAATCTTTGTCACTAACAGCAGAAAAACCCATTGATACTGTTATAAAAACAATTATTATGCTTAATAAAAATTTTTTTATCATTTTATTACTCCTTTATCTGTTGATTTCTATACTGCTCATAAGAATCTCTAATCTGTATATAATAATCAACTGATTCTTTTTTCAACTTTTCATATTCACCTAAATGAAGAGATGTTTTATTAATTTTTTCAAAAACATGGATACCTGTAACTATCCACATATTTGGTATATAATTAATTGGGTTTAAAAAGAAATCAACAATATAACCAATGCTATCTCTTAAGTTTGAAGGACCTAAAAATGGCCACTGAATATAAAATATACTACCCATATGATAAAAACCAAGAGTCTGACCAAAATCTTCATCTTGTGGCTGCAATTTCAAGCTGTATTTAGCAGCATCTCCAAACCCTGCAAGGCCAATTGTGCTATTAATAATGAACCTAACAGTCTCTATACCTGCTTTTTTAAATTTAAATTGTAATAAGCTATTAATAAACCTAACTGGAAATGTGATATTTCTAAAAAAATTGCTTATACTTATCCTTGGTCCCTCTGAAACCACATGAGAATAACCTTTTGCAACTGGCTCCAATGCCCAAAAGTACATTCTGTCATTAATGGTAGTAATTACCCTGTTATATGGCTGAAGTGGATCCGCAACAATATCACTGCTTTCTGAAAATTCATCTTCAAAAGTTGAAACCTCAGTACCTGTCTCAGCATAAATATATATACTAAATGTAAATATGTAAAAGAAAATTAATAAAAATATTTTTTTATTACCCTTCATTTTGTAACTCCTAAAGTTTAAAATTGTATTTATACAGCTAATAATTAACAATATAACTATATAAGGTATAGATATTAATAAATTTTTATACTTTTCTGTTTTTTATCTATCACAAATGAATTAATAAATCAATAAATTATATAACTTGAGAAACAAATAACAATTACTTTAATCATTTCTATTCAACTTGAATAAAAATATTAAAAATGTTATCCTCATTATAATCATGAAAAATATAAGCTATAAAAGATTTATTTTCAAATCAGCACTAATTATGGGCTCTTCTACTTTTGTTAGCAGAATCCTTGGCTTTGTTCGAGATGTTGTTATTGCTAATTTTTTAGGCTCTACCTATCAGGCTGATGCTTTTTTTGTTGCTTTCAGAATTCCAAACTTACTTAGAAGGCTTTTTGGTGAAGGCTCTTTAACAGCTTCTTTTATTCCTGTTTTTACCAATTATCATATAGAAAAAGGAAAAGATGAGTCAGATAAAATTGCATCAATTTCTTTTACTTTTTTAACCATAACTTTAATTTTCATTACAATTATTGGAATATATTTTTCTCCTCTTATTATAAAAATTATAGCCCCAGGATTTGAAAAAGAGGTTAATAAGTTTTTTCTAACGGTAAAGCTAAACAGAATAATGTTTTCCTACATTTTTTTTATTAGCCTTGTTGCTCTTTCAATGGGAATATTAAACTCTCTAAAACATTTTTTTGCTCCATCAATTGCTCCAGCTTTTTTAAATATAGCAATGATTTGTTCAGTTTTATTTGCATATTTTTACAATAAAAGTATCGTGTTTGGCCTTGCATATGGAGTGGTTATTGGTGGAGTTTTGCAACTTTTACTGCAAATATTCTTTATAAAAAAGTTAGATGTAAAAATTTTTCCATGCTTTCAATTTAATCATCCAGCTATTAAAGAAATATTAATTTTAATGGGACCATCCATTATTGGCCTTGCAATAACTCAGATTAATATTTTCATAGGTACTTTACTTGCCTCATTTCTACCAACTGGCAGTATATCGTACCTCTATTATGCTGATAGACTTATTCAATTTCCTCTTGGAATTTTTGCAGTATCAATTGGCTCTGCTGTTTTACCACTACTATCAGAGCAATATTCTAAAAAACAGTTTAATGAAATGGAGAATTCATTTATCTTTGGAATGAAACTGATATTTTTAATAACACTTCCTGCTACTGCAGGATTGATTTTCGCAGGAAAACCTATAATTTCTTTTCTTTTTCAGAGAGGAAAGTTTGACCTAATTGCTCTCAATAAAACATACCTTGCAATAGTAGGCTACGGTCTTGGCCTATGGGCATATGCAGGAATTAGAGTTATTGTTCCAACATTTTATGCTTTTAAAGACACAAAAACCCCTGTTAAAGCTTCCTTTATATCTTTGATAGCAAATATTATTTTAAGTATTATTTTAATGAAATATCTTCTCCATATGGGACTTGCAATAGCTACAGCGCTTGCATCAATGCTCAACTTTATTTTACTCCTTTTTTATTTAAATAAATACTTAGAAATAAATCTTTCTGAGTTGTTAAAGTTCTTATTAAAAATATTTTGGCCCACTTTAATAATATCGCTATTTTTAATTTTTTTGCAAAAATTCCTTCCATATAATTATTCTGCAAATTTTTTAAATAAATTTTTATACATTATATTAATGGTATCATTTTCCATTTTTTTATACATAGGTTCATGTATAATTTTTGGTATTAATGAAATCAAAACCATTTTGGGAAAAAAATGAATATTTTAATAATCTTACCAAACTGGATAGGTGACGTTGTTATGAGCCTTCCTACTGTAAAAAAAAGTAGGGAGATTTTTAAAAATCATAATATATACATATTAATTCGTAAAGAAATTTTTCCATTAATAGAAGAAAATTGCGATACTTTAAATATTTTGCCAATTTTTTATAAAGATAAAAATTTTAAAACAACCTTAAATTTAATAAAAGCAATTAAGAAAAAGAAATTCCATAAAGCATTCATCCTCCCTCGCTCATACAGAATGTTCATTATAAGTTTGTTTTCAAACATTAAAGAGCTGTATGGCTATGGGGACCTTTTTAAAAATATCTTTCTAACAAAATCTCTAAAACGTGATAATCACTCTCTATCAAAACATAGAGTTTTCTATTATTTAGATGTTTTAAACCTGTATAAACATTTTGATTACAATAATTTAAAACCTCAACTGATTCTTTCTAACAAATGCGAAGAATGGGCTGAAAATTTTTTGAAAAATGAAAAAATTAAAGACAAAATTTTAATTGGTATAAATCCTGGTGCAACTTATGGTGAAGCAAAATGCTGGAAAAAGGAGAATTTTTTAAAATTAATTGATAAATTAAATAACAAATTTTCAAATTTACAATTTTTAATTTTTGGTGGTAAAGATAATTCCAATTACAACTCTATCTTTAACAATATCAAAAATTGCCTGAACCTTACAGGAAAGCTTACAATAGACAAATCTGCTGCTTTAATTAAAATGTGTAAAATATTTATAACAAACGACACTGGTCCCATGCATATAGCTGATGCTCTTAATGTTGAAATAATAGCTATTTTTGGCCCAACAGACCCAGAAGAAACTCCACCCTTTACAAAAAGGGAGCATCTGTTATATAAGCATTTAGATTGCTCCCCCTGCAAAGAAAGAATTTGCCCTAAAAATAACAATAAATGCATGGAAAGTATTACTGTAGAAGAAGTTTATGATAAAGTTATAAAATTAATAGATGGTTAAATTATAGCATAAAGTTGAGTATGTGAAATTAAGAGGAATGAAAATGGATTTTAAAATTCAGATTTAGAAATTAATAAACAATAAAAACAATAAGGAGCTTATAATGCTAAAAATGAAAAATTTAATTATGGCATTTTTAATAATTTTTGGATTATCATTAATAGGGTTGATGATTTACACTGCGAGAGTTGATGATAGCTTAAAACTTGAAAGCAAAAGGTATGTTGATGAAACCCTGCCACATATTCTCCATTCTCTAAATAAAGATATATTTTTAAAATACGCAGCACCTGAATTTATCAGAGCTGTTCCTGAAGAAAAAGTGGAAAAAATATTTAATGTTTATAAAAAACTTGGAAAATATGAAAAATATATAGGTAGTAAAGGAAAGGTTAAAACTTCTTTTTCCTTTAAAAAAGGGAAGTTGGTTTATGCAAAATATACTGCAAAAGCTAAATTTTCTAATGGTGATGCAATAATTAAGCTTACAATTATCAAGCATGGTGACAGCTGGTTCATCTATGCATTTAAGATAGATTCAAAAGTTTTTAATAACATGAAGAAGAAGGAATAGTTTTAATATTATTGTAAATTTTATTTAAAAGCTTATGCAGCTCCTTCTTTTCTTTATCAGTTAAACTGCTTTTAACATCCTTCATAAAGCAGTCACCATATTTAAAAATATCCTTCTCTATTGCTTTTCCCTTCTCTGTAAGGGATATTTTATATGCCCTTCTATCTGTTTCATGTGGAACTCTTTTAATAAAACCCCTTTTTTCAAGGTTATCTATAATTTTGGTTGTTGTTGGTCCCTCAATTGACAATATATCTGACAACTCTTTTTGTGTTATCTCACCATTTTCTATAACTGCCATTAAAACACACCACATAGAAGATGTTAAAGAGAGCTCTTCAAGGCGTTTATCAAAAAGTTTTTTTAACTCTCTTGAGAGCCTTGTTGTTAAAAAATAAACACATTCATTTAATTTCAACTTAAACCCCCTATTATTATTAATTAGCCTGCTAATTATTTACTCCTTAATATTTTATTTGTCAATAATTTTGTTAATAAACTTTAATTTGATTTTTTTATAAAATTCTGTTAAAATATTTTGCTTTCAACCTTTCAAACAAAAACCTTTTTCACATAAATTTATCCTAAATGTATTGATGTATCAAATTTTTCAGGAGGTGTTATGAATTATAGAATTATTAACAGAATATCTAAGATAAAAGAATTATCAGAAAATGAGAAAAAGAGACTTGAAGAAGTTACTAAAATTTATCCTTTTAAAGCAAATGAGTATTATTTATCTTTAATTAACTGGAATGATGAAAATGATCCTATTAAAAACCTTATAATACCTCAATATGATGAAATATCTGTTACATGGGGAGATTTAGATCCATCTAATGAAAAGAAATACACTATTATTAAAGGACTTGAGCATAAGTATCCATCTGTTTGTTTAATGTTATTAAGTAATGTTTGTGCAGGAATCTGTAGATATTGTTTTAGAAAAAGATTGTTTAATAGCAATAAAAAAGATTTTCTAACTGACTACAACAGTGCATTTGAATATATAAAATCTCATAAAGAGATTAACAATGTGTTATTAACTGGCGGTGATCCTTTTATACTTAAAACTGATAAAATAAAATATATTCTTGAAAATCTAAGAAAAATCGAGCATGTTAAAATTATCAGGTTTGGCACCAGAATGCCACAATTTTTTCCAATGAGAATTACTGATGATAAAGAGCTTCTTAAGTTACTAAAAAATTTTTCTTATGCTGAGAAAAGAATATATATTATTACTCATTATGTGCATTCAAATGAAATAACTAAAGAATCAGTAAAATGCATTGATGCTTTATTTGACTGTAAAGTTACCCTTGCAAATCAAACTCCACTGATTAGAGGAATAAATGATAAACCAGAAGTTTTATCAGAGTTATTTAATAATCTCTCTTATATTGGGGTTCCTCCATACTATCTTTTCCAATGCAGACCAGCATCAGGAAATAAAATATATACTGTTCCAATTGAGGAAGGTTACATAATATTTGAAAAAGCAAAAAATCTTTGCTCAGGTCTTGCAAAAAGAGCAAGATATGTAATGTCACATTCAACTGGTAAAATAGAGATACTCGGGCTCACTAAAGAAAATATTATATTCAGATATCATAGATCAGCTAATCCTGAAAACAGTGGAAAAATTATGATATTCAAAAGGAATCCTGAAGCAACCTGGTTTGATGATTACAAAGAAGAACCTTTAGAAATTTTTAATTTGTAATTGTTTTTATTTTTAAATTTTGCTATTAATATGTTATGAAGGAATTTACCTATAAATTTCTCTCTCTTATTAAAGAACGAATAAGCGAAGAGGAGTTCAACAGCTGGTTTAAATCATTACTTATTGAAAATATAGACTTTAATAATAAGGTTATTACCATTATTGCACCAAGTAATTTTAACAGTGAATGGTTACAGAATAATTACAGTGAACTTATTGAAAAAACTTTAAAAGATATTTTAAAAGAAAAGTTTAATTATAAATTTAAAATAAATGAAAAAAACACAAGTGATTACAATGAAAATAATCAACTATTAATAAATAAAGACCCATTTAAATTAAAAAATAAATTTATTGAAAAAGGACTTAATCCTAAATATACTTTTGAAAGATTTGTAGTAGGTGAGTTTAACCGTTTTGCCCATGCAGCAGCAACAGCTGTTGCAAAAAATCCCGGTAAAAGTTACAATCCTCTTTTTATATATAGCGGAGTTGGACTTGGAAAAACACACCTGCTAAATTCAATTGGCAACTATATTTCCAAAAATAATCCTAATCTTAATGTAGCTTATGTTACAAGTGAAGATTTTACTAATGATCTTGTAAAATCAATTAGAGAAGATAAAATGAATGAGTTTAGAAATAGATACAGGAGTATTGATATTCTACTTATAGATGATATTCAATTCATTGCTGGTAAACAATCCACTCAAGAAGAGCTATTTCACACTTTTAATGCACTTTACGATAAAGAAAAGCAGATTGTTTTTACAAGTGATAGCTCTCCAAAAGAAATTACAGGTCTTGAAAATAGACTAAAAACACGATTTGAATGGGGGTTAATTGCAGATATACAGACACCTGATCCTGAAACATTAGTTGCAATAATTATTAAAAAATCTCAAGAACTTGAAATAAAATGATCAAATGAACTTGCATTCTTTTTAGCAAATAATTTACCAGCAAACATTAGAACCATTGAAGGAGCACTTACAAGGCTCAAGGCAATGGCTGATTTTGAAAAAGTTGAAATTTCAGAGCCATTTATCAGAAGAATTTTAAAAGACACTTTACGAATCAAGGAAAAAGATATAACTGTTGAGTACATTATAAAAGTTGTTGGTGAATTTTTTGGTATTAAAGTAAATGAATTAAAATCTAAGAAAAAATCAAAACAGATTGCAATAGCCAGACAAGTTGCAATGTATCTATCAAGATATCTTACAAAAATGTCTTATCCACATATTGGTGAAAAATTTGGCAAAGATCACTCCACTGTTATTCATGCTGAAAATCAGATAAAAAAGAAAATTCAAACAGATACAGAACTTAATAACAAGATAAATACTATAATTAACATAATTAAATCAAACTATTAAAATGGATATTAACAACCTATTAAAAAAAGTATTGTTAAAAAGATGTTTAATCATGAAAACTGTTAATAACTCAAAAGAAATCAAAAAAGTATCAACAAGTTATTCACAGTTTTTTTTAAAACAATTTCAACTATTTACTTACTATTTCCACAATTTAACACACACTAATATTACTATTACTAATTTATGTTAATAAAGTTAAAGGGGAGAAAAAATGAAATTTAAAATTAAAAACAAAACTTTTGAAAAAAACTTATTAAGTGCAAACTCCTTTATTAACAAAGCCAATAAACTACCCACTCTTTCAAATGCACTTATTGAAGCAAAGGATAACTCTATTATTATTACAGCAACTGATCTCGTTGTTGAAGGAATATTTACAATTAAAGATAATATTGAAATCTTAGAAGAAGGCTCTATACTTACAAACACAAGTAAACTTTTAAATATTATCAAATTATCAGATCAAGATGAAGTAACTTTAGAAACAGAAGGAACAAGTTTAATACTATCTGATGAAACTTCAACTTATGAATTATACACATATGATTCATCAAATTTCTCAAAATTTTCAGTGGAAGATGAACAGTTTAATACATTTTTTATAAAAAAAACAATACTTGAAAAAGCATTAAAAGAAACTTACTTTACAGTTAAAACAGTTGCTCTTAAAAAATATTTCACAGGTATCAGTATCAGAAAGATTGAATCAAATATAATCCTATTTTCAGGAACAGATAATTTCAGATTATCAACATCTTTTATTAAAACTGATACTGATATTCCATTTGACCTTGACATTCTACTTCCTAAAAGAACAGCCAAACAGATTATTACATTTCTTGAAAATTTTGAAGAAGAAAATATAGAAATAAAATTCTCAGATAAATTTCTATCAATCAGTATGGATAATCTCACAATTAATAGTAAATTAATTGAAGATAAATTTCCAGATATAACACATATTGTTAATCATGAATTTCCAAACTATATAGAGGTTAATAGTTCAGACTTTTTCAAAGTTTTTAAAAAATCTGCAATATTTACAAATGATGGTAATAAGTCAGTTGTGGTTAACCTTGAAAAAAGTAAAATGACTCTATTTTCAGAAGATTCATCAAGTGGAAGATCTAAAAATATATTACCAGTTACATATGAATTTGAACCAATTAATTTTGCTATAAAACCATCACATATTTTAGAAATTGAGAATCATTTCCTATCAGAAAAAATTATTATTAGATTTGAAAATTTAGATTTGCCTTTTTTAATAGAAGATAGTAATAACCCAAACTTTAAATATTTTATTCAACCAACTGACATTTAATAGGAGTAATAGATGACCAAAGAGAATTATACTGCTGATAGTATTGATGTATTGGAAGGATTAGAAGCTGTTAGAAAAAGACCTTCAATGTATATTGGAAGTACAGGAATAGAAGGCCTTCATCACCTTGTTTATGAAGTAGTTGACAATAGTATTGATGAAGCACTTGCAGGATATTGTAATTACATTAAAGTTACAATTAACATTGATAACAGTGTGGTTATAGAGGATAATGGTAGAGGAATTCCTGTTGATATTCACTCTACAGAAAAGATACCAGGTGTTGAACTTGCACTTACCAAACTTCATGCAGGTGGTAAATTTGATAAATCTACTTATAAAATATCAGGTGGATTACATGGTGTTGGAATTTCAGTAGTAAATGCTCTTTCAGAATTTCTTGAAGTTGAAATTAGAAGAAATGGCAACATATATTTTCAAAGATATGAAAGAGGGAAAAAAGTAACAGAGCTTAAAATAATTGGCCAAACCTCTAAAACAGGTACTAAAATATATTTCAGGCCAGATGAAGAAATATTTACAACTATAAATTTTAGCTTTGAAATATTATCCAAAAGATTAAGGGAGCTTGCATTTTTAAATCCAAAAATAAAAATAGAGATAGTAGATGAAAGGGAGGATAATAAAAAACATACATTTGAATATGATGGTGGTTTAATATCGTTTGTTGAGTATTTAAACAAAAATAAAAACCCTCTTCATAAATCACCTATCTATATTAATGGTGAAAAAAATGGCATAATTACAGAGATTGCTCTACAATATACCACTGACTATAAAGAAACTCTAATTTCATTTGTTAACAATATAAACACTAAAGAGGGTGGCTCACATGTTTCAGGTTTTAGAACAGCACTTACAAGATCCATTAACAATTATATTTCAAATAATGATACATATAAAAATCTTAAAATAAATTTCAGTGGAGATGATATTAGAGAAGGTTTAACTACTGTTATTAGTGTAAAACATCCTGACCCTCAATTTGAAGGGCAGACTAAAACCAAGCTTGGTAACAGTGAAGTAAAAAGTATTGTTGATAGTATTGTTTATGAAAAACTTAACATCTTTTTTGAAGAACATCCAGATATTGCAAAAAATATAATTGCCAAAATTATAGATGCTGCAAGAGCAAGAGAGGCAGCAAGAAAAGCAAGAGAACTAACAAGAAGGAAATCAGCTCTTGATTCCGGATTATTACCTGGTAAACTTGCTGATTGCCAAGAAAAAGATCCTGAGGTTTCAGAGCTTTTCATTGTTGAGGGTGATTCAGCAGGTGGAAGTGCAAAACAGGGTAGAGATAGACAGAATCAAGCAATTCTACCTTTAAAAGGTAAAATTTTAAATATAGAAAAAACAAATTTTGAAAAAATTTTATCAAATGAAGAGATTAAAACAATTATCACTGCACTTGGCACAAGTGTTGGAAAAGATGAATTTAATATAGAGAAAATTCGATATAAAAAAATTATTATTATGACTGATGCTGATGTTGATGGTTCTCATATCAGGACACTACTTCTAACTTTTTTTTATAGAATAATGCCAGAAGTTATTGAAAATGGTTATCTATACATTGCTCAGCCACCACTTTACAAATTATCAAAAGGTAAAATAGAGAAATATTTTCTTTCAGATAAAGAGTTAAATCTATTTATTCTTCAGAATATAGGTGATAACATTTACTTAAAACAACCTGAAATTAAAGGTGAAAATTTTAAAAAAATAACAGAATACCTTTATAAACAGAAATTTTACATGGATAAAATTAAAGTTTTAAATTTTGATGAAAAGATTATCTCACTTTTATATAAGTTTAAGGTAAATGATATTGAATTTTTCAAAGATTTTAATAAAGTAGAATTATTAAAAAATGAATTAATTAAAAATGGTTATGAAATAGTTTCAATGCCAAAAGATATGGAGTTTTCAACTTATGAAATTATAGTTAAAAAAGATAAAAATCTTATAAAAATATCTCACTATATTTTAAAAAATGTTTCCTATCAAAAAGTCCTTCAATTAAATGAACAGCTTGAAATTTTAAATTCACCACCATACATTTTAAATTTTAAAAATGAAGATTATACTTTAAATAATAAAGAGGAATTACTTGAAAAAATCCTCGAAATAGCATCACAGGGCTGGAATATTCAAAGATATAAAGGTCTTGGTGAAATGAATCCAGAGCAGCTCTGGGAAACTACCATGAACCCATCTACAAGAACATTGCTTCAGGTCACTGTTCAAGATTCAATTGAAGCAGATGAAATTTTTTCAATATTAATGGGTGAAAAGGTTGAGCCTCGAAGGAATTTTATTCAGAAAAATGCTCTCTATGTTAAAAATTTAGATATATAATGTGTGGAATAACAGGTTTTTTTAATCCATTAAAAATAGACTTTGATTTAGAAATTTTAAATAAAATGACAGAGTCTCTATATCATAGAGGCCCTGATAGTAAAGGCACATATATTGATAATAATTGTGCTCTGGGTCATAGGAGATTGTCCATTATTGATATAGATAATGGCAATCAACCAATGTGCGATATAGAGGAAAATATTTACACTGTTTTTAATGGAGAAATTTATAATTTTAAAGAATTAAGAAAAGAATTACAGAGGTGTGGATACCTATTTCGTACCAATTCTGATACAGAAGTATTAATTTATTCTTACAAAGAGTGGGGAGAATCTTTTGTTGAAAAGATAAATGGCATGTTTGCATTTGCCATTTATGATAAAAGGAAAAAAAGGTTATATCTTTACAGAGATAGACTTGGTATTAAACCACTTTATTACACTATTTTTAAAGATAATCTTATCTTTTCCTCAGAGCCAAAGGCTCTATTTTTTTTTCCAATAAAAAAAGAGCCTAATTTAAAAGCATTATCACACTATTTAACATCTCATAATTTTAATTTTATTGATGAAACATTGTACAAAGATATTTTATTACTTGAAAAGGGTAATTATTTAAAGTTTGATATAAATGGTTTAAAAAAAGTTAGATATTGGAATTTAAAATTTTTTGATTTTAATGAAAGTGAAGAATTTTTCATTAACAATCTACTTAGTAGACTTGAAGATTCTACTAAAATGAGATTGATTTCAGATGTTCCACTTGGTGCTTATTTAAGTGGTGGAGTTGATTCAAGTATACTTGTATCAATAATCAAGGATAGTTTTAATCATAAATTAAAAACTTTTAGTATAGGTTTTAAAGAGAAAGAATTTAATGAATTTGAATACTCAGATTTTATTAAAGAGCTATTTAATATTGAGCATTATAAAATTATTTTTAATGAAAATGAATATTTTAAATTAAATGAAAACCTTATTGATTTCAAAGATTTTCCTTTAAATGTACCAAATGAAGTATTAATTTATTCTCTTTCAAAAAAATTAAAAGAGCATATAACTGTGGTTCTTTCTGGAGAAGGTGCTGATGAACTTTTTGGTGGTTACGGTCTATTGTTAAGATCAGCTTATGATTATCTTAAAATTTTTATTTTAAATAGATGCCCTGATTTTTTTAATAATGAAATTAATCTTTTTTTAAAAGATAAGCTTTTATCTTACTATAAAGATATAAGTTTTATTCCATTTGAAAATTTTTTATATAATATCTATTCAGTTTTTTCAATTAATGAAAAAAAGTTTATTTTTAATGATAAATATTTCAAAGAATTGGAAAATGACAACTTTATAATTGAATTTTTTAGCTCTATTTTAAATAGTTGTGACAAATCAACATATTATGATAAACTTTTATATTTTTTAAATTTTTATCACCTTGAGGGGCTTTTGCTGAGACTTGACAATGCTACAATGGCTGCATCAGTTGAAGGAAGAGTGCCATTTGTTGATCATAAATTAATTGAATTTTCATTTAACATTCCATTTGAATTTAAATTAAAATGGAGAGATGATAAAAATATATCAGCTGCTATATTATCAACAGCAAATGAAATTTCTGAAAAATTTGACATTACAAAATATATTTTAAGAAAAGCTTTTGAAAATAGAATACCACCTAAAGTTTTAAATAGAAATAAATTCAGTTTTCCTGTTCCACTAAATGATTGGTTTAATGGAAAATTTAAAAATTATTTAATAAAAAAATTTGAAAATAAAAATTCATCATTTTATGAATATTTTAATTACAATAACATTCAAAGCTTTATAAATGAAATTATTTATGGTAAAAATGGATTAAAGGTATGGATGTTGTTAAATTTAAAAATCTGGATGGATAAAAATTTTAATTAAGCGGAGGATTAATTTATGATTTCATTTAAACCAGATGATAATTTGGATAATATAACAATTTTAAAAAAGATTATAGAAAAATTACCATTTAACAACCTTATTGGTTTTAAATTTCATAAAATTACAGAAAAGGGGCCATCAATTAAGTTTAATATGCGTGAAGACCTTATTGGAAATTTTTACCATGGAATTTTACATGGAGGAGTTATTTCAGCAGCTCTTGACTTAATAGGTGGTTTTACAGCATTTCATGCACTTCTTTTAAAACTTGACAATTTAAATTCAATGGAGAAAATGGAAAGATTAACAAAACTTGCAACTATTGATTTAAGAGTAGATTATTTAATTCCCGGTAAAGGTGAATATTTTATTGCTCAGGGAAGAATTTTAAGACTTGGAAATAAAGTAGCAGTTAGTAGAATGGAACTAATAAATGATTCTAATCAATTAATTGCCCTTGGTACAGGAACATATAATGTAGGTTAGAAAAATGCTTATCTATATTTTAAAGAGAATTTTTGGAATGATACCACTGCTAATTGGTATAACAATAATATCATTTGCAGTGATACATCTTGCACCAGGCTCACCAGTTGACATGGAAACCTCTCTTAATCCAAAAATTACAAAAGAAACTAAAGAGAGGCTCAGAAAGCTTTATGGACTTGATAAGCCACTATATGTTCAGTATAAAAATTGGGTAATTAAATTAGCTCATCTTGATTTTGGTATCTCTTTTTCACCTGACCATAGAAAAGTTATTGATAAAATCAAAGAAAGAATACCAATAACAATTACAATTAATATTTTATCAATGTTAATAATTTTTATTATTGGTATTCCAATAGGTGTTATATGCTCTATTTATGAAAATAGGTTTATTGATAAATTTTTATCTTTTTTTGTATATATTGGCTTTGCTCTGCCAACTTTCTGGATAGCACTACTTTTAATGATGCTATTTAGTATTAAATTAGGATGGTTACCTGTTTCAGGAATTAAATCATTAAATCATGCTAATCTTGATTTTTTTGGAAAAATTATGGACTATACAAGGCATTTAATTTTACCTTTACTTGTAAGTGCAATTGGTGGTCTTGCTGGTATTTCAAGATATGTTAGGGGTAATATGGTTGAAGTTCTTAAAATGAACTATATTTTAGCTGCTAAAGCAAGAGGTCTTTCAAACAGCAAGGTTTATTTGAAACATGCTTTAAGAAATGCTTTACTCCCTGTTATAACAATTTTAGGTTTATCTGTACCAGGTTTAATTGGTGGAAGTGTTATTTTTGAATCAATTTTTGGTATTCCTGGAATGGGTATGCTATTTTATCAAAGTGTAATGGCAAGAGATTACCCTGTAATTATGGGTATTCTCACAATAGTAGCAGTTTTAACTTTAATAGGCAATCTACTTGCTGATGTAGGTTATGCAATTGCTGATCCAAGAATAAGAAAATAACACATTATTCAAAATCAACAGTAATTTTTTTACAAGTATTCTTATAAGCTTTTTAATTTGAAATAACATCAATATATTTAAAATATTTAAACTTTGAACTTTAAACTGATAACAGTAAACTATTTAAGGGCTTTAGAGTTAAAAATCTCTTGATTATAGGTCAATTTTGTTTTACCTGCCAATTAATTTCCATTAAAATCAGCATTGAATTTTTTATAAAAATTCTTTATAATTAAAAAAAGAGTTGCACTATTTTTAATATTTTGCAATATTTCTCTGGAGGTTTCAATTGAAAAAGAGAGTTAAACTTAATATAAGAGGGAAAGTACAGGGTGTATGGTATAGAGCTTCTACAAAGCAAGTTGCTGATAATCTTGGGATAACTGGCTGGGTTAAAAATGAATTAGATGGCTCTGTTACAGTTGTTGCAGAAGGAGATGAGGGAAAATTAAAAGAGCTTATTAAATGGTGCCATAAGGGTCCGGAATATGCTGTTGTTAATGAAATTATTGAGCAATGGTCAGATGCAACAAATGAATTTAAAGTATTTAAAATAGTTTATTAAAGGGAGATATATGGAGAAATTATTTAAAAAATTAAATTTAGTAAAGATGTTTTTAACAGATGTTGATGGTGTTTTAACAGATGGAAAAATAATTATTGATAATAACGGTAATGAAATGAAGTTTTTTGATGTAAAAGATGGTCATGGAATAAAAATGTTGCATCGCTATGGAATTAAAGTTGGATTAATTACAGGTAGAGAATCAGACGTTGTAATTCATAGAGCTAAGGAGCTTGGAATAGAAATTATTTTTCAAAAAGTAAGGAGAAAATTAGAAATTGTTGATAAAATTTTATCTGAGTATCATCTTACATACTCTGAAATTGCATATTGTGGAGATGATATAGTTGATATACCTGTATTGAAAAGAGCAGGTGTTGCTTTTACTGTTAATAATGCTGTGGATGAGTGCAAAAATATTGCTGATTATATAACTGCAAAAGATGGAGGCTGTGGCGCTGTTAGAGAAATAACTGATCTTATTTTAAAGGCAAAAGGTTTCTGGAAGGAAGTAAAGGTTCGTTATGAAATTGAAGATTAAGTTATTTTTTTTTGTTATTATTTTGTTAATCTCATTTTCATGTAGTAAAAAAGAGGAGAAAGATAAGAATAAATTAAAAGCAGATTTAAAATCAGTTACTACCAACACAATTATTTTAAATGGTGTAAAATTTACCAATAGTAAAAATGGCAAGGTTGTGTGGGAGCTAATAGCTGATAAAGCAAAAATTGATAAAAACAAAAATATAGCTGAGCTAACAGAGGTCTACATTAAGTTTTATAAAAAAAGCATAGAAGCTAAATCAGCAAAAGGTCTATACTACTTAAAAAGTAAAAATGGTGAATTAATAGATAATGTTACTATTTATAGCAAATTATGGAAGATAAAGAGTAATGAAGCTTTTCTTGATAATAGAAATAGAATGATAATTCTTAATTCAAAATTTAAATTTTTTGGCAAAGGTTTCTATGTTAATGGTAGTAGATTGAAACTTTTAATAGATGAAAAGAGATTTTTAATAAATGGTAGAGTAAAAAGCATGTGGAGTAAAAAATGAAAAAAATTATTTTATTTATTTTTTTAATGGTATCTGTTATAATTAATTCAATTTATGCAAAAGAACCGCTATTAATAGGCAATGCTCTAAAATTTAACTCAAAGTTGCCAGTTGAAATTAGTTCTGATTTTTTGGAGATTGATACATCAAATAAAAATTTATATATATTTTTTTACAAAAAAAATGTTGTTTTAATTCAAGGTGATAGTAAAATATATTCTGATACAATGAAAATATTTTATAACAAGTTAAATAAGAAGATTTTAAAAGCAGATATTAATGGTAATGTTAAAATAAAGAGCAGAGATATTATATGCAATTGTGACAAGGTTAAATACAATTTAGCAAAACAATCAATTATAATTTCTGGAAATGTTAAAATTTTACAGGGCAGCAATGTATTTTATGGCTCTGAACTTGACATTGATTTATTAAATAATAAAAGTTATTTTAAAGGTGGTAAAAAAAGGATAAAAACACTCTTTTCTGGTCAAAAATGATAGAAGCAAAAAATATTACTAAAGTTTACAGAAAAAGAAAAGTTGTTGATAATGTTAGCCTAAACTTAAACAGAGGTGAAGTTGTTGGTTTGCTTGGGCCAAACGGTGCTGGAAAAACCACAACTTTTTATATTATCACAGGATTAATATCTCCTGATAATGGAGAAATTATTTTTGATAATAAAAAAATCAGCAATTATTCAGTTTATGAAAGAGCTAAAATTGGTATTAGTTATTTACCACAGGAATCATCAATTTTCAGAAAATTAACTGTTAGGGAGAATATACTTGCAGTTCTTGAGCTTGTGGAAGAAGAGATTGATAATATTAATAAAGATTTGGAGGATATACTTGAAGAATTTAATCTAATAAATATTAAAGATAGCAAAGGTTATGAGATTTCAGGTGGTGAGAGAAGGAGAGTTGAAATAGTTAGAACACTTGTTTTAAAACCATCTTTTATACTTCTTGATGAGCCATTTGCAGGTATTGACCCAATAATAGTAAATGATTTGCAAAATATAATAAAAAAGTTAAAAGAGAAGAATATAGGTGTTTTAATTTCTGATCACAATGTTAGGGAGACATTAAAGATTTGTGATAGAGCTTATATTTTAAATAAAGGTGAAATTTTGCTTGAAGGCACTCCAGAAAAAATAATTAATGATGTTACAGCAAGAAAAGTTTACCTTGGTGACAATTTTACAATTTAAAAGAGGTTTAAATGAAGCAAGTTTTAACAACTAATTTGAAAATCAGTCAAAATTTAGTTATGACTCCGCAGTTGCAACAGTCAATAAAAGTGTTGCAGCTTTCAAGAATAGAGCTAATTGATACAATTAAAGAGGAAATGGAGATTAACCCTGTTATAGAAGAGGAAAGATTTTCCAATGAAGAATCTTTTGATGAAATTGCAGAATTTGAAAACAGTGCATCTAATAATGAAGAATACAACAGCAAAGCTGTTGAAGATATGGACTGGAAATCTTATTTTGAAAATATAGCTTATGCAAGTTTCAATAAGTATCCAGCAAATTTTCAGGAAGAAACACCAGATTTTGAAAAATTTACATCTAAAAAACAGACATTAGAAGAATATCTCCTCTGGCAATTTAAAATGGCTCATAACAATGAGGAGGATTTGAAAATAGCTGAATACATTGTTTACAACCTTAACAAAGATGGTTTTTTAGTTGTTACAGAAGAAGAGATAGCCAAAGAGCTAAATGTTACTGAGGAAGATGTAAAAAGAGTTTTAAAAACAATAAATTTTTTAGACCCTGTTGGAATAGGTGCAAAAGATTTCAGAGAAGCTATTTTAATACAGATGGAATTTTATAATTGTGACAATGAAATAGCAAAAGATATATTAAAAAATAATTTAAAGCTTCTTGAAAATAAAAATATAAAAACTCTTGCAAAAATTTACAACATCTCTGAAAAAGAGGTTTTTGATATAATAGAGCTTATCCATTCATTTGAACCAAGACCTGCGAGGAATTATTCATCTGAAATTGCCCAGACAATTATACCAGATGTATATGTTTATAAAAAAGGTGATGATTATACAATAGTTTTAAATGATGATGGAATACCCAAGTTTAGAATTAATGAAGAATATGTAAAAATGCTTGCAAAAGAAAAAAAGGAGAATATTAAGCAATTTTTACAGGAAAAGGTTAATAATGCCAAATGGTTGCTAAGAAGCATTGAGCAGAGGGAGAGAACTATTTATAAAGTTGTTGAAAGTTTACTGAAATTTCAGAGAGAATTTTTTGACAAAGGTCCATCATACTTAAAACCATTAATTTTAAAAGATGTTGCAGAAGATTTAAATCTGCATGAATCTACTGTCAGCAGGACAACTAACAACAAATATATTAGTACACCTCATGGTATCTTTGAGTTAAAATACTTTTTTAGCACAGGTATTAGCTCCTCTGATGGTTCAGATGATTTTTCAACAAGGGTAGTAATGGAAAAAATTAAAAATATTGTTGAAAATGAGCCACCTCACAAGCCGTACAGTGATGAAAAAATATCAGAAATATTGGAAAAAGAACATAATATAAAAATAGCAAGAAGAACAATTGCAAAGTATAGAAGTCAGATGAATATTTTACCTTCCAGTAAAAGAAAAAGATTTAAATAAGGAGGAAATGATGGAAATTAATATTGTTTTCAGAAATATTGAGCCAACTGATGCTTTAAAGTCGTATTTTGAAAAAAAGGCTAAAAAGCTTGAAAGAATTTTTAGAAAAGAATTTGAAGTAAAAGCTGTATTAAGCACAGAGAAATTTAGGCAACTTGCAGAAGTTATAGTTAATATTGGTGGCAATATTATAAAAGCAGAGGAATCTGCTGAGGATATGTATTCAGCAATAGACCTTGTGCTTGACAAAATTGACAGACAGGCAAAAAAGTATAGAGAAAAGATAAAAGAGAGAAAACATGCACATTCTTATTCAGATAACAATAAAGTTGAATCAGGAAATTTAACTGAGAAACAGATTATTAAATCAGAAAACTATGTTGTAAAACCACTTACAATAGAGGAAGCTGCTATGCAGCTTGATACTCTTGAGCAGGAGTTTATTGTTTTTAGAAATGCAGAAACAAATGAAATTAATGTGCTTTATAAAAAGAGAGATGGCAATTATGGCTGGATAGAGCCAAAATAAATAATGGAGTATTAAAAATGGAGTTAATAGAATTATTCAGTGAGGATAATGCAGATTTTCAATTTAAAGCAAAAGATAAAGAGGAAGCTTTAAAGAAATTATCTGAGTTAATTTGTAAAAATAGAGAAAATATTGATAAAAATAAAGTATTTGAAGTATTAATGGACAGAGAAAAGCTTGGTTCCACAGGTATTGGCAATCATGTGGCAATACCACATGGAAAGCTTGATATAGATGAAAATTTAATAGGTGCAGTTGCTATTAGCAATGAAGGTGTTGATTTTGATTCAATTGATAAAAAGCCGGTTAAAATTTTTTTTACTTTAATTTCATCAAAAGATGCAACTAATCTGCATTTAAAAGTTTTAGCTAAAATCTCAAGGCTTTTAATGAATAAAGAATTTAATGAAAAGCTTTTAAATATCACCTCATTTTTTGAGTTTAAAGAATTATTAAAGCAATATTAAGTTATGGGAAATTCTATAGAAGTTAAGTCAATTTTAGATGAGCGGTTTGGGCTAAATCTTACTTTAATTGCAGGTAGAAAAGGTATTATTAATCTTATAAATGCCCCTAAGATTCAGAAAAAAGGGCTTGCATTTGCAGGTTTAACTGAAATTTTACGTGATGGAAGAATATTAATAATTGGCAATTCAGAAATAGAATTTTTAAAAAGATTTTCAGAAAGTGAATTAAATTCCCTTGTTGAGACTATTTTTGAAAGAAAGATTCCTGCAATAATATTTACCAATAATAATAAAATACCTAAAGCTTTTAAAATTCATGCTAATAGATACAATGTTCCATTATTTAAAACAGATTTAAGCACCTCAGAATTTATTCCTAAAATTACACGGGTGCTTGAAGATTTTTTAACACCTACAATTCCATACCATGGAGTGTTGCTTGATATTCATGGAATTGGGATTTTAATTGAGGGAGAAGCTGGTATTGGTAAAAGTGAACTTGCTCTTGATATGATTTTAAAGGGACATAGATTTGTTGCAGATGATATTATTAATATAAAATTTATACCACCAAATACTATTGTTGGTAGAAGTCCAGAAGCTTTGAAGTCACATCTTGAGATTAGAGGTCTTGGGATTATAAATGTTGAGGAACTTTTTGGTGTTGTTTCTTTAAGAGAAGAAAAAAGGATAGATATGATAATAGAGCTTACCAAATCAATGCATGAAATTAAAAGGATAATCATTCAAAATGAAACCAAGGAAATACTTGGTGTAAAGTTGCCATTTATTAAATTACCAATATCACATGGTAGAAATGTTTCCACTCTTGTTGAGATGGCAGCAAGAATTTATATGTTAAAAAAACATAATAATTTTGACTATGATCCCACAAAGAAATTTTTAGAAAGAATATATAAAAACCCTGAAAGCATTAAATTGTAATGGAAGCTTATATAATTACTGGCACATCAGGTTCAGGTAAGACCACAGTTTTAAAAGCATTTGAAGATCTTGATTTCTACTGTGTTGATAATATGCCAGTTGTGCTTATTGAAAATTTTTTTGAAGTAATTTTTAAGTATAATAATAAATTGGACAGGGTAGCACTTGGTGTTGATATTAGAGAGAAGTTATTTTTAGACTATTTTCAAAAGACTTTTGAAAAATTAAAAAAGATTTACCCATTTATAAAGATAATTTATCTTGATGCAAAAGATGAAGTTATATTGAATAGATTCAAAGAGACAAGGAGGAATCATCCATTAAAAGAAGGTGATTTTTTAAAAGCAATTACGCTTGAAAGGGAAAAACTCAGCTATTTAAAGGAAGTAGCTGAAATTATAATTGATACATCTGATTTTAATCTACATGGTTTGAAAAAGTTTATTTACAACAATTTTTCATTAAATAAAAGGGAGTCATTTAAAGTTAATTTAGTTTCATTTGGTTTTAAAAATGGAATTTTATCAGAAGGTGATCTTATTTTTGATGTGAGATTTTTGAAAAATCCATATTTTGTACCAGAATTAAAAAATAAAACAGGCAATGATTTAGAGGTGCAGAATTATATATTTTCAGATAATAGAGCTGAAATTTTTTTAAATAAACTACTTAATTTATTTGAGTTTTTATTTCCTGAATATAAAAATGAGGGGAAAAATTTTCTTATAATTGGCTTAGGCTGCACTGGAGGAATTCATAGATCCGTTGCCATTGCCAATAGATTATCTAAGCTTTTAGAAAAAAATTATTTAGTTGTGTTAAGACACAGAGATTTATAAGGGAGAAAAAATGGTTGGCATATTAATTATTGGTCACAGAAATTTACCTGAAACTTTTTACAATATTTTAAAAGATATGAACCCTAAAAAACTTGATAATGTAGATTTTATAAATGTATTTCCAGAGGATAATATTGAAAAGATTAGAGATATTATTGCAAAGAAAATCAAAAAAATAAATAAAGGTGATGGAGTTCTCATTCTTACTGATATGTTTGGTGGCACACCTTCAAATCTTTCACTTACTTTTTTAAATGAAGGTGAAGTTGAAGTGGTTACAGGTATTAATTTGCCAATGTTACTGAAGCTGTTGTTTATTAGGGATGAGTATTCTCTTCTTGAGTTATCAAAATTTATAGCAAATTATGGCACAAGGAATATTTGCATAGCATCAAAGTTAATGGAGGGTGATTTTTAAAAATGGAAAAAGATTTTGAGATTGTGAATAAATTGGGTTTTCATGCAAGAGCAGCAGTTCAATTTGTCCAGCTTGCTTCAAAGTTTAAATCAGATATTAAGGTAAAAAAAGATAATGTTGTTGTTTGTGGAAAAAGTATAATGGGCGTTCTAATGCTTGCTGCATCAAAAGGTACCAAAATTACATTAATAGCAATTGGTGAAGATGAAGATGAAGCAATTAAAGAATTAGGAGAGTTAATAGAAAATGGCTTTGGAGAGAATGAATAAATCACAGGAAGTAAAAGGGATTCCCGCATCACCGGGGATCACAATTGGCAAAGCTTTTCTTGTTGACAGGGAAAAGCTTAAAATTCCTCAGGTAAAGATTAATTACAATGATGTTTCTGAAGAAGTGGAGAAGTTCTATAATTGTCTTAATAATGCAATAGAGGAAATTACAGAGATAAAAAATAAAATTTCTAAAAAAAATAAAGATCTTTACAAAGAGGAAATTTTACTCCTTGATATGCAGCTTCTTCTCTTAAATGATTCCATGATTAGTAAAAAAACAGTTGATATTATTAAGGATAAAAAGATTAATTCTGAATGGGCATTATCCATTTCACTTGAAGAGGTTTTAAAAAAGTTTGATGAAATGGATGACCCATACATTGCAGAAAGGCGAAATGATATAAATTTTGTGTTTCAAAAAGTTCTAAACTGTTTAATGGGTAAAAAGTACAATGATATAAATGAAATAAAAAAACCTGTTATATTAGTTGGGCATGATTTTTCACCTGCTGAAACAATACAGATGAATTTTTCTAAAATAAAAGGATTTATTACTGAAGTTGGTAGTAAAACTTCGCATACAGCTATTATAGCAAGGTCAAATGAAATACCTGCTATTGTTGGAGTGGAGAATATTACTGATATTGTAAATGGTGGCGATGATGTTATTATTGATGGTTTTACTGGTACTATTTACATTAACCCTGACAATGAAATTATAGATAGATTTGTTAATAGAAAAAAGGAGTATGAGTTTTTTATAAATAAATTAATGGAGAAAAAAGATAGAGAAGCAATAACAAGAGATGGATACAAAGTTAACATTTTTGGAAATATAGAAATGCCCAATGAAATTGAGAGTGTTATTGACCATGGTGGTGAAGGTATTGGGCTTTTTAGAACAGAGTATCTCTATCTTGATAAAGAGAAATTACCAACAGAAGATGAGCATTTTGAAGTTTACAGGGATCTTGCAGAGAAGTTTCAAAATAGAGAAATTGTGGTTAGAACCCTTGATGTTGGTGGTGATAAATTTTTGAAAAATTATAATGAAGTTGAGCTTAACCCTGCTATGGGTTTAAGGGCAATTAGGTTTTGCCTTAAAGAAAAAGAGATTTTTAAAGCTCAACTAAAAGGTATTTTTAGAGCAGCTCTCTATGGTAATATTAAAATGCTTATTCCAATGGTTTCTGGTATTAAAGAAGTTTTTGCAATAAAAGATATTATAGATGAGTGCAAAGCTGAGCTAAAAGATGAGCAGAAAGAATTTAAAGACAATGTTCCTGTTGGAATTATGGTGGAAATCCCATCAACTGCTGTTATTGCTGATATTTTTGCAAAATATGTTGATTTTTTCAGTATAGGTACAAATGATCTTATTCAATACACACTTGCAATAGATAGATTAAATCAGGATGTAAGCTACCTGTATGAGCCTGCTCATCCAGCAGTACTTAGATTAATTGAGCTTACAGTTAAAGCAGCTAAAAGTGCAAATATACCTGTTGCTATGTGCGGTGAAATGGCAGGAGAGGTTATCTATGTACCTCTGTTACTTGCATTAAAAATAGATACTCTTAGTATGAACCCTGTTGCAATACCGTTTGTTAAGGAGATTATCTGCAATATGACTTTAAAAGAAGCTGAAGAAATATATAATAAAATCAAAGAACTGGAAGATTGCACATCTATTGAGAAAAATTTAAAAAATATTATGAAAGAGAAATTTAAAAAATTTGAATTTATCTTCTAAATATATGAGGAAATACACCTTTCATATAATTACATTTGGCTGCCAGATGAATGAAAATGACTCAATTCAATTAAAAAAAATTCTTACTGAAAGTGGGAATTTTTTTTATAATCCATCTCTTTTAGATTCAGATATTGTAATTTTAAATACATGTAGTGTTAGAGAGAAGCCTGAGCATAAAGTGTTTAGTGAAGTTGGGAGAATAGGAAGAAAAGGAAAAATTGTTGGTGTAATAGGCTGTGTTGCCCAGGAATATGGAGAGGAATTACTAAATAAAAGCCCATACATTGACTTTGTGGCTGGTACTCATAATATAGATAAAATTCCTTCTATTTTAAATCAGGTAATTGTCAAAAAAGAGAAAATTGCTGTTACTGAATTTTATGATAAAATTAATTCAATCAATGTATTCACAGATCCATACGATTCCACAGGTGTTAAAGCTTATATTACTATTATGCAAGGTTGTGAAAATTTTTGTACATACTGTATAGTACCATTTGTTAGAGGCAGAGAGTATAGCAGAAAAAGCAATGATATTATAGAAGAAGCAAAATTTCTTGCAAATAGAGGTGTAAAGGAGATTACCCTACTTGGCCAAAATGTTAATTCATATGGGAAGAAGAATAAGAATGAAATATCTTTTCCTGAGCTTTTATACAAGTTAAGTAAAGTGGATGGAATAGAGAGAATTAGATTTACAACATCTCACCCAAAGGATTTTAGCAATGAATTAATAGATGCAATTGCAGAAATAGATAAAGTTTGCAAGCAGATACATTTACCACTTCAATCTGGCTCAAATAAAATTTTGAAATTAATGAACAGGAAATATAGTAAAGAAGATTATCTTAATATTGTTGAAAAATTGAAGAAAAGAGTTGAGAATATAAAATTCACAACTGATATAATTGTGGGGTTCCCTTTTGAAGATAATGAGGATTTTCAGGAGACTGTTAATATTGTAAAAGAGCTTGAATATCTTTCATCTTTTTCATTTAAATATTCACCAAGGCCTTTTTCAAAATTTTCAGATATAGATAATGTTCAGGAGGATGTTAAAAAGGAAAGATTAAAAATCTTGCAAAATATCCAGAAAAAAATTACATTAAAACATAATATTAATGCAGAAGGGAAAATATTTAGAGTGCTTGTTGATGGTAAGAGCAAAAGGGATAAAAATGAGCTTACAGGGAGAACAGAGGATAATAGAATAGTGAATTTTTCAGGGGGAAAAGAGCTGTTGGGCACTTTTGTAAATGTAAAAATTTTAAAAGGATTTCAAAACTCCTTAAAAGGAGAAATTTTAAATGATTAAAAAATTTTTTGCAACTTTTATCTTATTTTTAACTTTTTCCACTTTATTGATTGCAAGACCAGATTTAAGAATAGGTAGCATAGGAGATAACCTTTACGGTACATTTGGTTTAGGTGGCGGCGGTGAAGCTACACTTTACAATGCTATTGCAGGTAAATATAATAAAATTTCACTTACCATTGACAATGATCCTGATAATGCATCAACTACTAAAGAGCAGATTTATCCTGTTAGTTTCACTCCACCTTCAACAGAGTGGGATTACTATATTGTTTACAAAGGAGAAAAATACACAGGCACCTGGGCTACAGATATTATGTCAGATAACTCTTCACTTGATTTTGACCTATATGTTAAGCCACCTGATGGTGCTGAAGCTGTTACATACCCTTTTATTATAAGTGCAATTGAAACTAATAACCTTGCTGACTCTTTTACTGTTAATGTAAATGTTGTTCAACAAAGTAATTTTGACCTTTCGCTACTTTTAGATAATGGCACAACTATAGGCAATTATGAATATAACACAACTTCAAGTTCCTATACTCTTTTTGTTAATAAAAATCAGAGATATTATCTAAATTTTAGGGTAAAAAATAGAGGAAATATTCTTGGAAGCTTTATTATAAAACTTGTAGATTCCCAATTACCAACAGATTCTTTTGAAATTTTTAATGATAATACCAATATAACTGCTGCTGCAATGTCTGGTAAAGAATATTTTCTTGATAATGGCTCTTACACTGATTTTCAGCTTAAAATAGATGGGAACAGGATAAATTATAAAGGGACAATATATCTTTACATCTATAATAGCACTCTTCAGACAGTTGATAAATTTACTCTAAATGTCTCTGTTGTTCAATCTTCATACATTTACAAGTTTCCATATCTTAATTCTGGTAACAGTATAACAGCATTGATAATGACCAATTATACTGATAGTCAGGGTAGTGTAACTGTTAAAAATTTAATAGACAATAGTTCAAAAGATTACACAATTAATGCAAAAAGCATGGCAATAAACACAATAGATAATGTTACACAGCTTCAGATAACTTCTGATTCAACAATTTTTTCACCATTACTTCTTGTTATTGACAACAGTTACAACATTATCTCTTCAATTATCCCCTACAATGTTGAGTTAACAGGTACTGATATGGCAGTGCCTTTACTGGTAAATTTAGATAATTACTCAGTTGCGTATCTATTTATTTCAAATGACTCAGATTATAGTAACAATATTTCAGTATCTTTTTTTAATTACAATGGTAAATTTATTTCAAAAAAAATCTTTGAGCTTGCCAAAAATGATTTTCATTCTATTAAAATTCCAGATATTTTAAATAGTGACAACTCCACTGTTTATTGGGCAGAGATTAAATCCTCCTACCCTGTTGCAGCGTACGTTGTAAATACATTTTATAATAGCTTTTACAAAATAAATTGTTTTCAGTTAAGGAAATAGTATGGCTTATAAAGATTTTAAAAGAATAGGGATTTTTATTAAGCAAGGACAGGAAAATGCAATTAATATAGGTGTAAATATTGCAAAATGGTTGTTAAAAAAGGATATTGAGGTGCTTGCTGAAGATGAAGTTTCTTCAAAATTGAATCTCTCTAAATATACGAGATTGGAAATAGCCAAAAGGTGTGACATTGCATTTGTGCTTGGTGGTGATGGGACATTTCTTTCAGTAGCAAGGCTCATTATTGATAGAGATATTCCACTAATGGGAATAAATTTGGGCAGCCTTGGTTTTCTCACAGAAATAACACTTGAAGAAATTTATTCAACACTTGAAGCGATATTTACAGGAAAGTGTATTATTGATAAACGGATGATGTTAAAAGCTGAAATTTTTAGAAACAATAAAAAATTAAATGAATATACTGTGTTAAATGATGTTGTGATTAATAAAGGTGCACTTGCAAGAATTATAAATATAGAGACTTCAATTAACAACAAATATCTAACAACATATAGAGCTGATGGACTTATTATAGCTACTCCCACAGGTTCAACTGCTTACTCGCTTTCAGCAGGAGGACCTATTCTTTACCCTGATTTAAATTCAATTATTATTACACCAATTTGCCCTCATACCCTTACTCATAGGCCAATAGTAGTTTCAGGTGATGATATTGTTGAAGTAAAGGTTAATTCACATGACAGTGATGTGCTTGCTACACTTGATGGTCAGATAGGGATTCCTGTTAAGAATGAAGATTTAATTAAAATTCAGAAATCTCCCAAAAAAACTTATATTTTAAAGCATCCTAAAAAAGATTATTTTGAATTATTGAGAAATAAGCTTAAATGGGGCATTTTTTAATGTTAAGCTCTGTTAGGGTAAGAAATATTTCAATTATTGATAATATTGAAATAGATTTTGATAAAGGCTTAAACATTATTACTGGTGAAACAGGTGCTGGTAAATCTGTTTTTTTAAATTCAATACTTCTTTTACTTGGGAAAAAATTAAGCCCCACAGAAATTTTAAGGGCAAGTGCCACTACTGGAGAAGTAGAGGCGATTTTCTGGAATAATGATGAGGATATAGTTATTAGACGAGAAATAGTTAGAGATGGAAGGGGTAAGGTTTTTATTAATGGAAAATTTGCATCTTTAAATGAATTAAAAGAATTAACAAAAAATTTTATTGAATTTTCAGGACAGAATCAAAACCAGATACTTTTTAACAGATTAGAGCAGTTAAAATTTATTGATATTTTTGGGAATCTAAAAGAGTATCTATTTGAATATTATTCAGCTTATAAAAGCTATAAAGCAGTTAGTAGTAGTCTTAATGAGCTTTTGAAAAAGGAATCAGAAGTTAATTTAAGAAAAGGCGAAGTAATAGAAGATTTAAAAATTTTAGAAAAAGCGTCTCTGTTAAACATTGATGAAGAGGAGCAGATTCGCCGAAATATAGAGGTTGCAGAGAATTATGAAAAGATTAAGCAGGTTTTAAATTCAGGATATTATGAGCTGTTTGAACATGATAATTCAATTGTAAAAAAGATTGATGAAGTAAAGAGGGATTTTTCTGATATTTCAAATTTTAAAGAGAGGTTTAAAGAAATTTTTAATATTTTATCAGATGTTGAAATCAATCTTGAAGAAGTAGAAAAGTTAATAGTTGCAGAGTTAGGAGATTTTAATGATATTGAAATGTCTCTTGATGAACTGTATGAGAGGCAAAATTTAATAAATAAATTAAAAAAGAGATTTAATAAGTCAAGTATAAAAGAATTAATCAAATTAAAGGATAGGCTGGAAGAGGAGATTAGCAATCTTGAAAATATTTTTTTTGACATAGAGAAGTTAAAAAAGGAGAAGGAGCAGTTACTTAAAATTTTAAATGAAAAAGCAGCAGCTCTTTCTCAAAAAAGAAAAGAGATGGCAGATAGGCTTCAGTTGGAAGTGAAAAGGCATCTTGAAGATTTAAAAATGGGGAAGGTGGAGTTTAAAATTCATTTTGAAAAATTAGAAGATTTTTCAGAAAATGGTATTGATGATGTTGAGTATCTAATTTCAACCAATGTTGGAGAGCCATTGAAACCACTTAATAAAATAGTATCAGGTGGTGAGCTTTCAAGGATTATGCTGGCAATTAAAACTGTTTTAAGTGATTATTTAAAAATACCTGTATTAATTTTTGATGAGGTTGACAGTGGCACTGGTGGAGAAGTTGCATTTGCAATTGGCAGAAAATTAAAGGAGATAGCCAAAAAACATCAAGTTTTTGCAATTACACATCTGCCGCAGGTAGCAGCATTTTCTGACTCACATTATAAAATAGAAAAGATTATAAAAGAAAATAAAGCTATTAGTAAAATTAAAAAATTAACACCAGATGAAAAGATAACTGAAATAGCAAGAATGATTTCAGGTGATACTGTTACAGAAAAGGCAATTGCAAATGCAAAAGAACTGCTTCAATTGGGGATGAGCAATGAATCTTAGAAATGCAACTGTTCATGATGCAAAAGCAATTTATGAGCTTTTACAATTTTATAGTAAAAAGGGTTTGCTACTTTTAAGAACACTTAGCAATATTTATGATAATATAAGGGATTTTAAAATATTGGAACAGAGTAATGGTGAGATAGTGGGTATTGCTGCTCTTCATGTTTGTTGGGAAGATTTAGGAGAGATTAGGTCTATTTGTGTAAAAGAGAAGTTTTTAAAAAAAGGTTATGGTAAAATTTTGTCTGATGCCTGTGTTAAAGATGCAATTGAATTAGGATTGAAAAGAATTTTTGTGTTAACCTATCAGATTGATTTTTTTAAATCACAAGGATTTGAAATAGTTGATAAAAAAATTTTGCCACATAAAGTATGGGCAGAATGTGTAAATTGCCCGAAATTTCCAGATTGTGATGAAGTTGCAATGATTAAAATCTTAAATTAAAAAATAGATGGAGGGAAAAATGAAAAAATTCAATGTTGCAGTTGTTGGTGCCACAGGTGAAGTTGGCAAAACAATGAGAGAGATTTTAGAAGAGAGGGACTTTCCTGTAAATGAGATTAAGTTACTTGCATCAGAAAGGTCAGAAGGGAAAGTTGTTGAATTTAAAGGGGAAAAGGTTAAAGTGGAAAAACTAAAAAAAGAGTCTTTTAAAGGTGTAGAAATTGCTCTTTTTTCAGCTGGTGGTGCAATTAGCAAAGAATTTGCACCAATTGCTGCTGAATATGGTACAGTGGTTATTGATAACAGCAGTGCATGGAGAATGGAGCCAGATATTCCTTTAGTTGTACCAGAGGTGAATCCACACGATATTGCAAATTATAAAAATAGAAATATTATTGCTAATCCTAATTGCTCCACAATTCAGATGGTAGTACCTCTAAAGCCAATACATGATAAAGCAAAGATTAAAAGAATAGTTGTCTCCACATATCAAGCAGTTTCTGGTAGTGGATACAAAGCTATTGAGGAGCTTGCCAACCAAACTACTGCTATTTTCAATCAAAAAGAGATAGTTTCAAAAGTTTATCCTCATCAAATAGCTTTTAACTGTTTGCCTCACATAGATGTTTTTCTTGATAATGGTTATACTAAGGAAGAGATGAAAATGGTTAATGAGACAAAGAAAATAATGGGTGATAATTCTATTGAGGTTACTGCAACTACTGTTAGGGTGCCTGTATTTTATGGCCATTCAGAGTCTGTTAATATTGAAACAGAATCCAAATTAACAGCAGATGAGGTTAAAGATTTGATGAAAAATGCTTCAGGAGTGGTTCTTGTTGATAATGTAGAGGAAAATGTTTATCCTTTGCCAATTGATGCAGCTGGCACAGACCCAGTGTATGTTGGTAGAATTAGGGAAGATTTTTCAATAGAAAATGGAATAAATATGTGGGTTGTTGCTGACAATGTTAGAAAAGGTGCTGCTTTAAATGCAGTCCAAATAGCAGAAGTTTTGATAAGGGATTATATGTAAAATATGGTCATGGAAAAATTCTATCAAGAAAAGTGAGGTAATATTATGTAAAAACAGGAGAATTTTTTGAGATTTGGTGTAAAAATTTATTTAAATAAAAGTGACAAGCTCTATGTTCCTTTTAATTACAGGAGACATATCTTGTCACTTATTAAAGAAGCAATACTTGCTGAAAACAGTGCTATATATAATTTGTATTATGATAATAGATTAAAAAATTTGCAGAAACCCTTCACCTTTTCTGTTTTTTTACATGTTGCTGAAAATCAAAGAGAAAAAGGTAAAATTGTCCTTTCATCAAATATCATCAATCTGTTTTTTTCATCTTTTTCTTATGAATTTTTAATCACTGTGTATAATGGCCTTCATAAGTTAAAAGGTAAAAAACTTAATTTTTTAAACAATAACATTGAAATAAGAGATTTTTTTTATATTAAACAAAAAAAGATAAGCAATGATACAGTTACTTTTAAAACCCTTTCACCAATTTTAGTTAGACATATTGAAAATAAAAAAGGCAAAGGTTTTTTAAAGGCAAATCATCCAGATTTTAAAGAAAATCTATTTTACAATGTAAAATCGCTTTCAAGAAATTTTTTAAATTATGAACTTAAAAGAGAAGAATTTGAGATTATTTCAATGAAATTTGAATCAAAAAAGGTAAGCCTCTATGGAAATGAAATAGCAAACAAAGGAATAATCACAATAAAATCACCAGTAAAAATATTACAGATGCTCTATGATGCAGGGATTGGAGCAAAAAGATCTCAAGGCTTTGGAATGTTGGAGGTAGTTAAACAAGGGAATTAAAATGGAAAGAGTTTATTTAAATGATTGGTTATTTAACGCAGGGATTATAGGATTTTTAAATATTAATTATCATTTATTTAAAATTGAAAAGAATAAATTGATTTCTAATGATGAAAGTATATTAAAAATTGGAGAAAATTATATTGAATTTAGCAGAGATATTTTTAAAGGATTTTCAGAAAAATTTTTCAAAACTGCATTTGAGCAGTATGGGAGATTTGGAAATATAAAATCACTTTTTTACAACTTTATTAATGATTTAGAGCTGTTAAAAAGTTGCAATAATTTAAAGGAAAATAAGGATGAAATTATAGTAAAAATTTTTAATAGTTTTAAAAACATTCTTAATAATTTTACATTATTAAAGAAAAAGCTATCAGGATTACCAGATAAAAAAACAGTTATAAATAACTATCAAGTTCTAATTGATAAATTAAAGGAAGCTATCAAAGTAATGGATGATAATTATCAAGAATTTTTTGAAACTGATGTGCAAATTTATTTGAGAAATATTTATGGACAAAAAAGTTTTTTAAATCGCTCTTGCAATGAAGAGAGGCTTAAAAAATTTAAAAATGATTTTGAAATACCTCTTTCTAAAAATTCAAACAAAAAGAATAAGCATTATATTTGTTTGAATTGCAATGAAAGGTTTCAGAAAAAAGATGCCTTTTTTGACACTGGAATATCACCATTCTTTGGTTTAAATTCAGATAATGTAAATTTCTCATGGAATTTTTTTCCTAAATTGCCTTTATGTGAAATTTGTGAAATTATCTACTTTTCATATTTTGCTGGATTAACTCCATATAAAAACAGTTATTATTTTGTAAATATGGACACATCAATTTCACAGTTATATATTACTAATGCACTTTTAAAAGAAACATTAAAAAACAATCAAGAAAATTTCTTAATAGACTTTTTTACTCAATATATTCTTGAAATAGAAAAGCAAAAGGCTATTTTTTCTCTTCAAAATATTGCTATAATTGAGATGCAGTTGACAAATAAAGTTTTCCCAAAAATACATTCTTTTAATATTTCAAAGAATAAAGCCATTTATTTTAAAAATTATTATGAAAAATTAAAAACTTTATCAAAAACATATTATAAAATTAAAGATAGTTTTTATATTTTACCAGAATTTATTAGACAAATAGTTGAAGATAAAGTATCTTATAGCTATATCTATAAGCTATTAAAAATATTTATCTCAGTTGAAAATGGGTCTATTTATTATCAAAAGTGGTTTAATTCTTATCATTTACAAGTTTTAAATATTTTAACTTACGATTTTTTTAAATTAGTTGTGAGGAGGCGTAAAATGTCAATTGAAGAAAAACAATTATGGAAGATTTATCATATTGGTTTAGACCTTAGAAAAAAATATTATGAAACTAAAGCTGAAAATAAACTTACAACTATATCATACAAACTTCTTAATAGTTTGAAGATAGGAAATATCAATCAATTTATGGATATCTTAATGAGAACTTATATGGCTCAAAATATGGAAATTCCTTCAATATTTATAAAATCATTATCAAATTTAGACGATTTTTATGCAATTGGCTATAGTTTTTTAAATGGACTTTTAGGGAAAGAACAATAAAAGGAGGAGTAAAATGAGTGGAGGCTTAACCATATCAATAATTTTTGATGCAATGAGTTTAAATTATGGAGAAGGAATAGGAAATATATCTGAATTAAAAAAATTAACAAGAAGTGGTGAACTATACTCATATATTTCAAGGCAAGCTATTAGATATGACATTTACAGAATGTTAAAGGAAACTTTTAATATAGATTCTGATAAAAAAGAGCCTTTAACAAGTGCCCAACAGGTAATCCAATTTGCTTCAGAAACTACTATAAAAGATTATATTGAAGCAGATTTATTTGGCTATATGAAAACAGAAAAAAATAAAGGTTCAGTTATAAGACCTGCTGTAGTTAGAATAACTCCTGCAATTTCACTTGAACCAATGCATTCAGATATTGAATTTGGGACTAATTTGAATTTTGCTCAAAGAGTGGGGACTAATCCTGACCCATTTCAATTTGAACACCATTCCTCTTTATATACTTACACTATTACTGTTGAACTTGACAAGGTTGGTATTGATGAAAATGATAATATAAAACTCTCCTCTGATGAAAAAATTAAAAGAATAAATATGCTTTTGGATGTTGTTAAGATTTTAAATAGAAATATTAAAGGTAGAATGGAAAGCTTAAATCCATTATTTGCTATTGGTGGAATTTATAATGTTAAAAATCCTTATTTTCTTGGAAAATTAAAGGTTGAATTCAATAAAGATATTAGAAAATATAGTATTAATACTGAAATCTTAGCATCAACATTAGATATGAAATTTAATAACAAGTCTGTAAAAAGTAAAACCTACATTGGATATGTAAATGGATATTGGGCTAATGAAAATAATTTTAGACAACTCATTGAAAATAATAGAGTTTTAAGTATTAATAATTTTTTTGAAAAATTAAAAATGGAAGTTGAAAATTACTATAAAGAAGGAGAAAAAAATGAAAATCAATAAAGAAATAGTAAAAAGATATTTTATTGCAGATATTTTATACAATTTGCACAAAGCTCAAGAAGAAATTAAATTTTTTGAAAAGAAGTATAAAACAACTTTAAAAGATTTTGAAAAAGAAATTCAAAATAGTGAAGAAAATTTTGAAAAATGGGATGATTATTTAGAATGGAAAGCTGCTTTCAAATATTATCAAGAATTACAAACTCAATTGAAAGATTTGGAAAATGCAGATATTAAAGTGTCTTAATCAATCAAAAATAATAAAAAACTTTAATATTACAGATTTTAAATTATTTAAAGAAGGATTCTATATAAAGATAAAAGCAGAGCTTATAAATGGAGAGCTTCTTTTTATTAGAGAATTTGTTGATGATAAAGAAAGAAATTATTCCTATCATTTGCAAAATAGAAATGGAGAATTAATTGCACGGTGGGATAATGCTCCACATCATCCCCATTTATATACTTTCCCACATCATAAACATTTAAAAGAAAATATTTTTGAAAATACAAATATAGACTGCTATTCTATTTTGCAAGAAATTGAAAAAATATTAATTAAGAAAAAATGAGAATTCTAAAAATAAAAGCATATCAAATTTTTGCTAATTATCGTAAACCAATGAGTTTTAATTTTTGGGATACATATCCACTGCCTTCCCTTTCTACAATACGAGGATGGTTTCATTCAGTTATAAATGCTGATAAATATATTCCTCTTTCAATGAGTATTCAGGGAAATTTTTCTTCTGTTGTTTATGATATGCAGACTTTAATTAAATTTGACAGAGTTAGAAATAAAAAAGGAGAGATTTTGTTAAAAAACTTTAAAAAAGTCTTTTCAAAATCACCCACTTATGTTGCTAATATTTTTAATATAGAGCTTATTATCTACTTAAAAGCAGAGGAAAAATTTTTACAAAAATTTAAAGAAAATTTATTAAAAATAGAATACCCATCACTTGGCCGCAGAGAAGATTTAGCGAGAATTGATTTTTTGGATTTTATTGAAACTGATATTAAAACTTTTGATATATTTAATCCACATTCTATAAATTATGGAATATATTTAAATAAAAAAACTGTAGAAAATGAAGGATTAAACGGAATACATTACAGAATGAATTTCAAATACAATGAAGAATTATTGGAAAAAACTTTATTAAGATATTTTGAAAAAAAGGATGTTGTTTATATTGACGAAGGAATCCTACAAAATGGAAAATACTTCTTTGATGAATATGAAGAGCCTTCTGGAAGAATTATTGATTTAATTGGTGATGATATATAAAAATTTTGTTGCAAAAAAGTTTTATAAAAATGGGAATGTAGAATATGAAACAATTCAAGAGCATACTGACAAGCTTTTAAAAAATATAGATATATTAAGAAAATATTATAACATTGATGAAGAGTTATATGAATGCCTAAAGACTGCTGCAATATTCCATGACCTTGGTAAAATCTCAGAAGAATTTCAAAACAAAATTATTAATAACAAATTTTATCCACATGAAATACCTCATAATTTCCTATCTGTTGCTTTTTTAAAAAACATAAAAAACAATAAAAAAATTTTAGATAAAATAGAAGAAATTATTTATGCAGTTGCTTTTCATCATTCAAGAGAGATAAATTTTTCAGAACAAGAGTTAAAAGAAAAAATAAATAATGATTTAAAAAGAAAGACAATCTATCTTAACTGGTTATCAAATTACTCTCAGTACAAAATTAATGAAATTTTTGATTCTTATTATGAAAAATTAATTGAATATCAGAATAATTCATCTATAAGAGTAAAAGAACTTAAAAAATCAAAATTTTTTATATTATTAAAAGGTTTTCTTCATAGAATTGATTATGCATCTTCTGCACATATTTTTGTAGAAAATGAAAAAATAAGAAATTTTGAAGAAAAATTATGCGCATATTTAAAATCTAATCTAAAAGAATTTCAGAAAAATGCTTCAAAATATAGAGAAAAAAGCATTCTTCAAATAGCATCTACTGGCATGGGAAAGACAGAATTTGCTATTAATTGGATAGGTGATGATAAAGCTTTTTATGTTCTTCCTTTAAAAGTATCAGTAAATGCCATGTATGAAAGATTTTGTAAGATTTTTGGTAGCAATTCAATAGGCTTGCTTCATGGAGAAAGCATCTTTTATAAAATAGATAAAAATGACGAAATTGAAATTCATATTAACAATATAAAACTATCAAGGCAATTAAGTATGCCAATTACTATTACAACAGCTGACCAGATATTTACTGCTGTATTTAAATATGCAGGTTATGAGAAAATTTATGCTACAATGAGTTATTCCAAAATAGTTCTTGATGAACCACAAAGTTACTCTCCAGAAACTATTGCAGTAATAATTAAAGGATTGAAAGAAATTTCTGAACTTGGTGGAAAATTTTGTTTTATGAGTGCAACAATTCACCCTTTTATAATTTCACAACTTGAACATTATTGTGAAATACTGCCTCATGTATTCAATAAGGAAGAAAAACATAAAATTAAATTTATAGATGATGATTTTAGTTTAATAAAAAATTTGTACAAAAAAGGGAAAAAAATTTTAATAATTGTCAATACTGTAAAAAAAGCTCAATCTTTATATAAAAAATTAAATTATATTGGAAATGTTAAACTTCTTCACTCGTTGTTTATATGGAAAGACAGATACAAAAAAGAAAAAGAGATTTTAAACGATTTTAAACAATCTACCCCTGTTATATGGATAACAACTCAGATAGTTGAGGCATCACTTGATATAGATTATGATGTATTATTTACAGAAATTGCATCTTTTGACTCTCTAACTCAGAGAATGGGAAGAATTTACAGGAGAAAAGGAAGAAAAATTTCAAAAAATTGTGAGCCAAATATTTTTATTTTCTCTCAATCACCTTCTGATAATGGATATATCTATGATAAAGAGATTGTTGCTATTACAAAAGATGAATTATTAAAATTTGATGGAAATATTTTAAAAGAAAATGACAAGCAAAATTTAATGAATGAAATTTATAATGAGTCAAAGATTAAAAATACAAAATTTTATGAAAAGTTCAAAAATTATACAAATATCCTTGAACTTGGCTTTGAAGCTGAAAATAAAAATGAAGCAGAGAAATTGTTTAGAAAAATTTATAATGTTTCAGTAATTCCTTTTGAGATTTATAAGAAAAACTTTAATCTATTAGAACAATTGATTGCAATATCTCTTGATTATTCCAAACCTGTTATTGAAAGAATAAAAGCATTAAAAGAAATAAATTCATTTACATTAAGTGTTCCTGTTTATAGAATTAAAGAGTTTTCTCCCGCATTAATTTCAAACAGGTTAAAAAATCAAATTTTTACAATAAATGCAGAATATAATTCCGAAATCGGACTTACTTTTAAACAGAAAGAATTTGACAATTTTATTTAAATGTATGAAAATCTTATAATTACAGGAACCCAGATTAATTACTATTTTGTTTGCAAAAGAAAATATCTTCATCATACTCAAAAGTCGGTGTTTGAAGGAGAATTAAGTGAAGCAAAGTTTTTTTCATTAAAAAAATCCGCTGAAGGGATAATTGATAATAACTTTGACTATGTAATATTTTTTAGGATTGACAATAAAAATAATATCATTAGAGAAAGCATAGGAATAGATTTTAATCCTACTGAAAATTTAATATGAAATGCATTACTGACAATTGGAGAAAAATTTAAACGTTCTTTGAAATTATGAATTTTATAAGAGGTAGGTTATATTAATTTTTTTTATCATACTCAAATGGGTTTTAGCTCCCAATTGTGGGATATAAAGTATTAGCTTATAGTCCTTAGTTTTGAATTGTTTTGGTTTGCAATTAAAGGATATGATTTAAAATTATAAGTTGAAAAATAGAAATGGTAAATTCAAGAAAATTACCGAATAAAATTCTATCAAAACATTAATACAATTAACTTGCAAAATTTTTTTGATTTTTTATAAAAATTAATTAAATTATCTATTAGGACTATAGTTCGAGGTTGCTTTGTATGGGTGGATTCCAAATTGCAGAGAAGTGCCAGGGAAAGAGCAGAACCACCTCTCTTACCCCGACGAAAGGGCTATAGTCCTTTTTTAGGTAAATTATAATACAAAAAAGCCTTGAATTAAAAGATTTTTCAGACTAAAAACCTCAAAATAGTTTACAGTTATCAGTTCAAAGTTTATAGTTAAATTAGGATTTGGTAAGTCCAATTAACGAATTACCCTTACAATTGACTATCGACTAATGACTAATAAAATCTTGAATTCTCCTAAATTTTCTGATAATTTATCAATATGAATTTAAAAAAACTTCCCATAGGTATGCAGACCTTTAGTGAAATAATCCAGGAAAACTATTTATATGTTGATAAAACAGGTTTTGCTCATAAATTAATAAATTCAGGCAAGTATTATTTTCTATCCCGTCCCAGAAGATTTGGCAAATCACTTTTCCTTGATACATTATCGGAG
>CAZIZE010000057.1:0-17862 GCA_964543655.1 uncultured bacterium | reverse complement strand
CGTTTGAAGAATGGGGCGAGATATTTGGAGATGAAATAGTAGCCACAGCAATATTGGATAGATTACTACATCATAGTTATCCTTTTTTTATAACAGGTAAAAGTTACAGGATGAAAGAGCTTTTTGAAAAAAGAAAAAATTTAGAAAAATAATTTTTTTTATCAAATTAAAAGGTGGGTCAAAATTCATGAAAAAAACGGGTCAATTTTCATGATAATTGACAGTAAAATTTTATTAATAGAAATAAAAAATAGAGAAAAAATAGTAAAATCAGATTATAGAAACATAAAAATTTTAAAAATGAAATAATTAAATCTCTGCATAATAGTTCCTGATAATTTAGTCAAATCTTCCATAAATATAACTGTAAAAGCAGCTGCAATACTATTGTGTATCATTGTTTTTAAACTCCTAATACAACTTTTCACTTGAAAAATCTGTAAAACCGGTTAATATCTATTTCGCTCTACGAGATAAATATATATATGCATATTGATTTATTATAGAAAATATTGTAAAGAAAAGAGGAGATGTGGGCAGCATCTCCTCCATGGGGCAAAATGGGCTTTCTTTCTTATGGGATAGTGGGCAGCTATCCCAAAGGCTTAACAGGTGATACATAATTTTAGAGTGTAAATGGCAAAACTTTTTTAAAATGTGCTCCAATAAATTGGAACCTCATACTGCTCTCCCAATTTTAAAGGGATAGCAGTAACTTTCTTAACACCTCTTTGCAATAGTCTTAGTAGTGCTTCAGAAATTGAATAAAAACCTGAACTACCTTTCTCTGTTGCAAACTCTACTAAGATTCCTCTTGACCTATAATTGCTCTCGATTTTTTCAATCAGGTTCTCTGTACCTACTGAATTGTCTTCAATAAAAATAATTTTTCCCTGTTTCATCTATCACCTCCTTTTTTTTGGGAGGCATAAAGGCGGGCAAAAAAAAACCCGGCTTTAAGCCGGGTATGATAAGAAGAAGATTATTTTCGAATCCCTCCTTACCCTGGCCTTTAGCCTCGAAGCCATGGTAATAAATTTTCTGGGCAGGTCTCCTGGCTTGTAGCAACTTCATTTCGCCTTCCCACTAATATTCATTAGCAGTGGCATAATGAAATGAAGTTAACGCTACTTACAGTGGCGGGCCCGCTGCCGATTCTCACGGCATTCCCTATTATCTGCATAAGCAGACCCAGAAAATTAATAATAAATCAATGAGCTTAATTTATAATTCTTTAATATAACAAAAAAAATAAAAATGCAACTATTTTTTTTATGCTCCAAAAATTTCTTTTACTTTATCAAAAAAACTTTTCTCTTCATGATGTTTAATTGGAGTATTTTCAAATTCACTTTCAAGCTCAAGCAATAATTCTCTCTGTTTTTTTGTTAATTTTTTTGGAATAACAACTTTAACAATAACATGTAAATCACCATAACTATTGCTATTTATTCGTTTAATACCTTTACCTTTAAACGTAAAAACTTTTCCTGATTGAGTCCCCGCTGGTATTTTTAATTTAATTTTATCTTTTAATGTTGGAATTTCTATTTCTGTGCCAAGAGCTAATTTGGTAAAACTAACAGGCACTTCACAGATCAAATCTGAGTTTTCTCTTTTAAAAATAGGATGTGGCTTAACTTCCAACTCAATGTATAGGTCACCATTCCTACCACCATTGATACCATGATTCCCTTCATACCTTAATCGTAATCTATTACCAGATTCTACACCAGCAGGAATTTTAACCTTTATTTTAGCTTCTTTCTGTATTCTCTTTCTACCATGGCACCTATTACAAAATTCTTTAATAATTTTCCCTTCACCACCACATCTTGGACATGTCCTTGCAATGTTAAAGAATCCCTGTTTTATCCTCTGAGTACCTGTACCATGGCAATCAGGACAGGTAACAATGGAAGAGGTATCTTTAGCACCTGTGCCACCACAATAATGGCAGGTTTCAAGCCTTGGAATTTTTATAACCTTTTCTGTGCCAAACGCAGCTTCTTCAAACTCTATTTCAAGTGTATATTTTAAATCTTCACCAGTAAAAGCTGCTTGCTTTTTTGTTCTATTAGCGCCTCCACCAAAAAGGTCTTCAAAAGCTGAGCCAAAAAGGTCTTCAAAAATTGTAGAAGCATTAAAGTCAAAACCTGTATCAGAAAATCCTCCACCATTGCCAAAATCAGTTGTGCCATACCGGTCATACATTGCCCTTTTCTCAGGGTTACTCAATACTTCATAAGCTTCATTAATCTCTTTGAATTTTTCTTCTGCAACTGAGTCACCTGGATTTCTATCAGGATGATATTTAATTGCTAACTTTCTATAAGCCTTTTTTATTTCAACTTCACTTGCATTTCTATGAACACCTAAAATTTCATAATAATCTTTGCCTGCCATAAGTCTCTTCCATGTTCCGAATTTTTTATTTCAATTATATTATTTATCAAAATTATGCAAATGAAAATTTTACTATCCGTAAAAATAGAAAAGAGGCAGGTATCCTACCTACCTCTTTTCAAAAAATTTTTATTACAAATTAAAATCCTCAACTTTGCTTCTTATCATCATTAACTTCTTCATAATCAGCATCAACAACATCTTCATCTGGTTTTGAATTAGCACTTCCTCCTGCTGCTCCAGCACCAGGCTGTTGAGCACCTGCACCACCTTGCTGTCCCTGACCATACAATACTTCAGCAAGTTTATATGAAGCTTGTGTTAATTCATTAATTGCAGCTTCTATTTCACTTTTATCTTCACTTGAATCTTTTACTTTTTTAAGTTTTTCAATTGCATCTTCAATATTTTTCTTATCAGATTCAGCTATTTTATCTCCAGCTTCTTTTAAAGTTTTCTCTGTTGTGTATATTAAGTTTTCAGCCTGATTTTTTACTTCTATTAATTCTTTTCTCTTTCTATCTTCTTCAGCATGCATTTCAGCTTCTTTAACCATTTTTTCAATTTCTTCCTCAGTTAAGCCACTTGAAGCTGTAATCTTAATTGACTGTTCTTTTCCTGTTGCTTTATCTTTTGCACTAACATGCACAATACCATTTGCATCTATATCAAATGTAACTTCTATCTGAGGCACTCCCCTTGGTGCAGGTGGAATACCAACAAGTTCAAATTTACCAAGAGTTTTATTATCCTTTGCAAGAGGTCTTTCACCCTGCAATACATGGATACCAACTGAAGTCTGATTGTCTGCTGCAGTTGTAAATATCTGGCTCTTTTTAACAGGAATTGTTGTATTCCTTTCTATAATTTTGGTAAACATACCACCTAAAGTCTCTATTCCAAGTGAAAGTGGTGTTACATCAAGCAGTAATACATCTTTTATATCACCTTTTAAAACAGCACCTTGAATTGCAGCACCTATTGCTACAACTTCATCTGGGTTAATACCTTTATGTGGCTCTTTACCAAAAATCTCTTTTGCCTTTGCCTGAACAGCAGGCATCCTTGTCATACCACCTACAAGAATAACTTCATTAATATCATTAGCACCAAGGCCTGCATCTTTAAGTGCCTGCATACAAGGTTCTTCCAATCTTTTCAAAAGGTCCTCAACTAATGACTCAAATTTTGCTCGTGTTATTTTCATTTGTAAATGTTTTGGTCCACTACTATCTGCTGTAATAAATGGTAAATTTATCTCAGTCTCCATTACAGTAGAAAGCTCATGCTTTGCTTTTTCTGCAGCTTCTTTTAGTCTCTGTAATGCCATTTTATCTTTTCTTAAATCTATTCCATTTTCTTTTTGAAATTCTTCTGCAATATAGTTTATTAAAGCTTGGTCAAAATCCTCACCACCAAGGAATGTGTCACCATTGGTTGATTTAACTTCAAAAACACCATCACCTATTTCAAGTATTGAAATGTCAAATGTTCCTCCACCAAGGTCAAATACTGCTATTTTCTCATCTTTTTTCTTATCAAGTCCATAAGCCAATGCTGCTGCTGTTGGCTCATTGATTATTCTCAAAACATTTAATCCTGCTATTTTACCTGCGTCTTTTGTAGCCTGTCTCTGACTATCATTAAAATAAGCAGGAACAGTTATAACAGCATCTGTAACTTTTTCACCAAGATAATCTTCTGCTGTTTGTTTCATTTTTTGTAACACAAAAGCAGAAATTTGCTGTGGGCTGTAATCTTGGCCCCTCACCTGAACCCAAGCATCGCCATTGGATGCTTTAATTATTTTATATGGAACAACTTTAATTGCTTTTTGTACCTGAGCATCTTCATACTTTCTACCAATTAATCTTTTTACAGCATAAATTGTGTTCTCAGGGTTGGTAACTGCCTGTCTTTTTGCAAGCTGACCAACCAACCTTTCACCTTTATCTGTAAAAGCAACTATTGAAGGTGTTGTTCTTGAACCTTCTGAGTTAACTATAACTTTAGGTTCTTTACCTTCCATTACTGCAACACATGAGTTAGTTGTCCCCAAATCTATACCTATAACTTTTCCCATTTCTATTTCCTCCTTTAGCTTTTTTCAATAAGTTAGTTACTTAATTTGTATTGTCAATACTATTTTTTGCTGGTTCTTTTGCAACAGTTACAAGTGATGGTCTAAGTAATCTCTCCTTATACATATATCCTTTCTGCAATTCCTCCACCACTGTATTGGGTGGATGCTCCTCTGTTTCTTTTATTGCCATTGCTTCATGATAAGTTGGATTAAATTCTTCATTTAATGCGTTAATTGATTTAACATTATATTTTTCTAAAATTTTGATAAAATTATTTAGTGTCATTTCAACACCTTTTATAAAATCTTTAACATTAGCATCTTCATTAGCATGTTCAATTGCTCTCTCAATATTATCAATAACAGGTAATAAATCTTTAAGGAGATTTTCATTGGCATATTCCAAAAATTCCCTTTTCTCTCTTTCTAATCTTTTCTTCATATTTTCAGCTTCTGCTACCACTCTTAAATATTTATCTTTTAACTCTTTTATCTCCTCATCCTTTTCTTTTAAACTATTTTCAAGCTCTTTTATCTTCTCTTTTAACTCTTTAACTTCATCTTGTTTCTTCTCTGTTTTTTTCTCCTTCTTTTTTTCAGCCATTTACCTTAACCTCCTAAAATTTTCATCCAAAATTGTGGAAATAATTTGTGCTGCACAATCAACTATTGGTATAATTGCATTATAATTCATTCTTAATGGTCCAATTACCCCTAAGCTACCAAGAGTAAGACCATTTTTTGAATATGATGATGTAACTATACTTAAATTTTCAAATTCTTTATTTTGGGACCCAATAAATATCTGTATCCCTGGATTTTTAATACTTTTGTCAAGAATCTCTATTAGCTTATTTTTCTCCTCAAATAAACTTAATAATTTTTTTAAGTTTTCAAAATCTTTTTGAAAATAATCAGATTGTAAAAAATTTTTTAACCCTTTAATAATAACATCTTTTTGCAAATCATAATCTTTCAAATCCATTTTATAAAATTTTTCAACAAGCTTTGATAGCTTCTCATTAAACAAATTTTTTACAGTATCCATCTCTTTTAAAATCTCATTTTTAACATCAATAATATTTTTATTTTGAAATTTCACATTTAGATAATTACTGAGCTTATTAAGCTCTTCCTGAGATATTTTAAAATCAACTTCAAATATTTTATTTTGAACCTGACCAAGCTCATTAACTATAATAGCAAGAACCTTTGAATCAGTTAATCTCAAAAATTCAAGATGATTCAAAGTTGAAAACTTAATATCAGGAACAATCACCACTCCCACACAGTTTGTTATTTCTGAAATTATATCTGATATTTTCCCACAAATTTCAGTGAGCTTCAACTCATCGTTATTTACTGCATTAAAAATTTTTCTCTTTAATTTTTCAGAAATATTCTGAAAATGAACCAATGTATCAACATAATATTGTAATCCTTTCTTGGTTGGAACTCTACCAGCAGATGTATATGGCTGGTAGAGAAAACCAAAATCTTCTAAATCTGACATTATATTTCTAATAGTTGCAGGACTTAAATTAATATTGTATTTCTTCACAATAGTCCTTGACCCCACAGGCTCACCTGTGTCAATAAACTCATTTATTACAAATTTTAAAATTTGTTTCATTCTGTCATTTAATTCCCATTTCATCTTATTGATAAATTAGTTACAAAAATAACATTGTCAATAAAAAGTTGAAAAAATTTGTCTAACTTGATAAATAGGTAAAACAAACATAGGAGGCTAATATGAAATTAGTATCAGGGAATCTAATGGCTGAAATAGATAAATATACCATTAACACAATTGGTATTTTAGGTGCTGTGTTAATGGAAAATGCAGGGAAAGGAGTTTATCAACATTTTATTGATAAATTCCTTCCTGAAAAAACTTCCAATATTCTAATTATTTGTGGCAAAGGGAATAATGGTGGTGATGGTTTTGTGGTTGCCAGGTATCTTCATAATAACTCATTTAAAAACGTATCCATTATCCTTCTTACTAAAAGCATTAATTTAAAAGGTGATGCAGCTATTAATTATCAAATTTGCAAAAATATGGAAATAACGATTAATGAAGTAGAGACAATTGAGCAGTTTGAAAAATTTACAAAAAATAAAAAGTTTGATTATATATTTGATGCAATTTTAGGTACAGGTTTAAAAAAAGAAGTAAAAGATTATTATAAAAAAATTATTGAATTTATTAACAACTCTGGTGCAAAAATAATATCTGTTGATATTCCATCTGGTTTACACTCTGAAAAGGGAGTACCACTTGGAATTGCTGTAAAGGCACATCTTACTTGCACATTTGCATATAAAAAAATCGGATTATCAACTTTTCCCGGGATTAACTATTGTGGTGAAGTTAAGGTTATTGATATTTCAATTCCCAAAAATGTGCCATTTACAATAAAAAATTTTGAAATAGACATAGATATTTTAGAAAAAATTTTCAAAAAAAGAAATAATAACTCTCACAAAGGCACTTTTGGCCATGTTTTGATTTTAGGTGGAAATGTTGGCTTTAGTGGAGCTGTGATACTTGCAGGTAGAGCTGCACTCTCCTCAGGCTGTGGACTTGTTACCTCGATTGTTCCTTTAGAAATCAATAATATTGTGGAAACCTTATTTGTAGAAGGTATGAGTTATCCAATTAATTTTGATTCCTTTGATAAAGGTGAGCTTATAAATTTTATAAATTCAAAAAATGCTATTGTTATTGGGCCTGGACTTGGTAAAGGAGAAAGGGAAAAAGAGCTTCTCATTAATATTTTACCAGAAATTAAAATCCCAATTATAATAGATGCTGATGGATTAAATATCCTGGCTGAAAATTTGCATTTATTGAATAAATTAAAGTTACCTCCAATATTAACACCTCATCCTGGAGAAATGTCAAGATTAACAGGTATTGAAACTAAAGAGATTCAAAATAGTAGAATAGAAATTGCAAAAGATTTTGCAAAAAAATATAATGTGATAGTAATATTGAAAGGTTTTAGAACAGTAATAACCAACGGCGAATACACCTATATTAATCCCACAGGGAATTCTGCTCTTGCAACTGGAGGGAGTGGAGATGTTCTATCTGGGATGATTGCATCCTTTGTGGCACAAAAGTATACAAATATGGAAGCAGCTATTTTAGCTACATACCTCCATGGGCTTGCTGGCAATGTGGCATCAGAGAGAAAATCTCCTGAATCTGTTATTGCTGCTGACATTATAAATAATCTTCATTACTGTTTTAAAATTTTTAATTAAAGGAGGCAATATTGAAAAAATTTCAGGTTCCAATACAGGTAAGATTTAGAGACCTTGATGCTATGGGTCATGTAAATAACGCAGTATATTTCAGTTATTTTGAACTTGGAAGGTTAGAATTTTTTAAAAAAATTATTAATGTTAAATCTCCAATAGAGTTCTCTTTTATTCTTGCAAAATGTGAAGCAAATTATTTTTTACCAATTGAGTTAAATTCACCTAAAATTATTTTAAATATGTGGGCAGGTGATTTTGGCAATAAAAGTTTCAAATTTTTCTATGAATTAGTTTCTGAAGACAATAATTTAAAATTTGCAGATGGAACCAGTGTGCAAGTTTTTTATGATTATAAAAGTAAAAAGACAATTCCTGTACCAGAGGAGTTTAAAGAAAAAATTAGAGAATACACTGCTCTTTAAGTATGGAATCTATTGTAACAGAGTAACTATTTTCAAAGTATAATTTTTCTAAAAGTTTTCTATTCATTGACGAAACTTTTTTATACTTTAATGAATTATAAAGAAATTTTTTTACCTCTATAAATATATTTTCAGCAGTTACTCTATGTTGAATTAACTCAGGATTATAACTATCTCCTAAAAGGAGATTAGGCATACCAATATGCTTTACTTTTATAAAAATACGACCTAAAATATATGAAATGAAATTTACTCTATAAATTATTATTACTGGTTTTCCAAAAAGAGCTGATTCAAGGGTAGCTGTCCCTGATGCAGATATAACAATTGTAGCAGCAAGAATAGCGTTGTAACTGTTACCATCTATTACCTGAACAAAAGGGGCATCTTTTTCTACCATTCTTTTTATTTTAGAAAAATCAAGAGTTGGCGCTACAGGTAACAAAAATTCAAATTCTAAAAATTCATTTTTTATCAATTTAACAGAATCAAGAATTACTGGTAATAATCTGTTAATTTCACTGTATCTACTTCCAGGAAGCAAAGTAATATACTTCTTGTTTGTAGGAAAATTAATGGAAGGATTAAATTTTTTTATCTTTTTTGCAAGGGGATGGCCTATAAACTGGGCATTAACATTAAATTTTTTATAAAAACTCTCTTCAAATGGGAAAATTACAAATATTTTTCTAATATATTTTTTCAAAAAATATACCCTACTCTGACGCCAGGCCCAAATCTGGGGACTTACAAAGTAGTAAACTGGTATTTTATACTTATCTGCTATTTTTGCAACCCTGAAATTGAAATCTGGAAAATCTATTAAAATAATAAAAGCTGGTTTTTCTCTTTTTAAAAAAGCTTCTATTTTTTTTAAAATTTTAAAGACATCAGGTAAATGTTTAATTACTTCTGTAAGTCCAACAACGGATATTTTATGCATATCTTCTATTAATTCTGCACCAGCTTCTTCCATTTTACTGCCACCAAATCCATAAATTGCTAATGATGGAGCTTTAACTTTTAATTCATTAATTAAATTAGCACCATAAGTATCGCCAGAAGCTTCACCTGCCACTATGAAAACACTACTTTGCATAAAATTCCTTGATTTTTAATGCAATTTTTTTAACTATACCTTCACTTAAATTTGGATAAAGTGGTAGCGATAAAACTTGATTGCAAATATTGGAAGCTATAAAATATGAATCTTTATCAACATTTAAAAATCTCATTGCAGGTTGCTCAGGAATTGGGGCTCTGTAATAAATTCCTGTGTTAATACCATTTTCAGTTAAAAATTTTTTTAGTTCATCTCTTTTTTTAGCTCTAATAGTTAATAAATTATAAGTGTGATAACTATTTTCATATTCATGGGGAAATATGATTTCTTCTACATCTTTGAGCAATTCTTTATAAAGTGAAGCAAGTTTCCTTCTTTTATCAATAAATTGGTTAAGATATTCAACTTTTACATTTAATACAGCAGCCTGAATAGAATCAAGCCTGCTATTAAATCCTATAATATTATGAGAACCATCTGCACCCAGACCATGATTTCTATATAAAAGAAATTTCTTATATATTTCATGGTAATTGGTAATTACCATTCCTCCATCACCATAGGCACCAAGATTTTTACTTGGATAAAAACTAAAACATCCTGCTTTTCCAAAAGTGCCAACAAATCTGTTATTATATTTTGACCCGAAACTCTGTGCACAATCTTCTATTAAAATAAGGTTATGTTTTTTTACAATTTCCAAAATTCTCTCCATATTACATGGGTTACCAAACAGGTGGACAATTAATAGAGCTTTTGTTTTTTCATCAATTGCATCCTCAATTTTTTCTGGATCAATATTGTAAGTATTGGCATCTATATCAACAAAAACAGGTGTTGCACCACAATATAGAATAGCCTCTGTGGTAGCTATAAATGAAAAAGGTGTAGTAATAACCTTGTCACCTTTTCCAATGCCATTTGCAAGTAAAGCAAAATGTAGAGCATCTGTGCCACTGTTAAGACCAACAGCATAACTTATTTGAAAAAGTTCAGAAATATTAGCTTCAAATTTTGCAACCTCTTCACCAAGTATAAACTGAGAGTTAAATAAAACTCTTTGAATCCTTGAAAAAATTTCACTTTTAAAAATTTCAAATTCCTTGCTTATATCAACAAATGGAACCATTTAATTTCTCCTCTAAATTGTCTAAAATTTTCAAAGCTACATTTAATGCATTTCTCCCCTCTCTGCCTGATACTGGAGGATTAATTCGTTTTCTTACACAATGAATAAAAGAGTTTATTTCATGCTCAAGCTGGTCAACTTTTTTTGGAAATCTAATTTTGTTCATTTTAAAACATGAGAGGAAATCAAGTGGTTTGATTGTATCTTTCCCTTTTTTATCCAGTGTATAAATTTTAGCTGCCCTTTTCTCATAATCAATGGAAATATATCTATTTCTCTGGAATATTCGTATTTTTCGCTCTTTTTTAAATGAAACTCTACTTGCTGTAATATTCACCACACATCCAGAGTCAAAAACAAGTCTCGCATTTGCTATATCTATTTTCTTTGTTAATATAGGAACACCAACTGCATGAACTTCTTTTAATGAACTCTTTACAATACTTAAAATTATATCAATATCATGAATCATTAAATCTCTCACAACATCTATATCAATGCTTCTACCTATATATGGTGATATTCTCAAACATTCAATAAACATAGGCTTTCCAAGGAACTCTTTACATGCCACAACTGCTGGATTAAATCGCTCAAGATGACCCACCTGAAAAATATTACCATTTTTCTCTGCAATATCAATAAGTTCGTCAGCCTCCTCTACTGTTGTGGTAATCGGTTTTTCAACAAGAACATCTTTGCCATTTTCTAAAAAAAATTTTGCTATTTCAAAGTGAGTTTCGGTAGGGGTAACAATACTAACAGCATCAACATAACCTAAAATGTCCCTGTAATCTTTAGATTTGAAAATTTTCTGATTTTTAACTTTATTAAGATTATCTTCTGAAATATCTGAAATTGAAGTAACTATTACATCATTTGCTTTTAAATATTTTTCTAAATGATACTTTCCTAAATATCCAACTCCAACCACACCTACCCTAACTTTCTCCAAAAAATCCTCCGTATCTGTTTGAATTTGATTTTGCCACAAATATTTAATATCAATGTTTCATTACATCTATTAAATCAAGGTTGCTACCATAACATACTGTAATTACTTACAAATAACGCCAAAAAAACATATTCAATTTGTTATAAATATAACATCTAATACATGAAAAGTAAAATAAATAAATTTTAATAAAAAAAGCGGGTCAAAAACCCGCTTTAAAAAATTTTGAATAAATAATCTTATATTACTTTTCTCTTCTTAACTCAACTTTAACTTTATTATTTGCATTTGGGCATTCCCAAACCATAACATCTGGATTATCACCTACTGGAAATGTGCCTCCAAATTGTAACATACTTATCCATTGCAAAATGTTGTGATAAAATAAGCCGCAAAAATCACCACATTTGTGAACACTTACCTCAAATTCATCACCTACTTTCATACCAATTGTGCAATCACCTTTTGTATCAATAACTTTTGCTATAACTTTGTTACCTATTTGTGGAAATTTAACACTCATATCACACCTCCTGAAATTTTTTAGGCGTTCTGCCAAAACAATTATATACCTTTTTTGTTATTAGTCAAGTTTTAATTTTTCCTTAAAAACTGCATTAGAAATAAAAAATTTACCACTTCACAAAGGTACTAAAATTGTAAAAAATTTCATTCTCTATTGCACTTTTAAAGTTTTATATTGAACTTTTAAATCAATGCTGCTATTGTTTTTTCATGGATTATTTTGAAAAATTTTTAAAATTTATCAATGAAAATAATTTAATTAATAATAATGATTCTATACTAATTTCATTTTCAGGTGGTCCTGATTCTATTTTTTTAACAAAAATGCTAATAAAATTATCAAAAAATAACAAAATCAAACTTGGAATGTTTCATCTTAATCATTTGTTACGAGGCAAAAGTAGTAATAATGATGAAAAATTCTCCATTGAATTCGCTAAAAAGCACTCAATACCAATTTTTGTGGAAAAGCAAAATATTAAAAATTTTGCAAAGTTAAATAAAATGTCTATAGAGGAAGCTGGAAGATTTTTAAGATATAAGTTATTACATGAAATTGCTGAAAAAAATAGATATCAAAAAATTGCAACAGCACACAATTTTGATGACCAGATAGAAACTTTTTTCCTCAATATTTTTAGGGGCAGAGCTATTAGAAGCTTTGAATGTGTTAGAGTAAGGTATGGCAAAATTATCAGGCCTATTTTAAATTTTTCAAAAAAAGAAATTTTAAAATATTTAAAAATAAATAATCTTAATTTTGTAATAGATGAATCCAACTTTGAAAAATATTATCTTAGAAATAAAATAAGGCTTCAGCTTATTCCAGAAATTGAAAAATATTTCAATGAAAATTTTAAAAGTCACATATTTAACCTAACTTTTCAAATGAAAGATTTAAATGAATATATTGATGAGAATATTGAAAAAATATTTAACAAAATAGTTATAAAAGAGGGAGATGGAGTAAAAGTTCTTTTAAAAAATTTACCAGAAAATAAATTCATTTTAACAGAAATTTTAAAAAAAATTTTTCATTACTTTAACTGTTTTGAGTATAACAAAAAAATATTAGAAAAATTAATTACTTTTATACAAGATAATAAAGGAAAATTCATTTTTAAAAATGTAGAGTTTTCCAAAGAGTATGATGCAATTTTTATCCAACCTACTTTAGCAAAAACACTATCTATTGATAATATTAAATTATCAATTACAGAAGTTGAAAAAGGGGAAATAAATTTTTTAAATAAGCCAAAGTATACTGAATTTGTAGATAAAGATAAGCTGCTTCTCCCTCTAAAAATAAGATTTTTCCATAATGGTGATAGGTTCCAACCACTTGGTTTTAAATCAGAAATAAAACTTAAAAAATTTTTTATTAACCAGAAAGTACCTGCAAGATTGAGACATAAAATTCCTCTTGTTATTGATAAAAATGGTAATATTATCTGGGTCGCTGGATACAGAATAAGTGAGAAAGTTAAAATTGATAAAAATTCATCAAATATAGTAAAAATTCAAATTAATGATTTTTCAGCATAATCCTTGCATCAGCAACATAACATTCATTTTCTGAGCACATAACCGGGTTTAAGTCAATAGATAGAAAATTTTCTTTTAAATCCATAATCATTTTTGAAAAATGCTCAAGCATTTTCACCAAACTATCTATGTTTATACCTTTTGCCCCCCGATATCCTTTCAGAAGTGGATAACATTTTAAAGATGCAATCATACTGTTAATATCTCTCTCTGATAGAGGAGCCATTCTTATTGCTGTGTCTTTATAAATCTCCACAGCAACACCTCCCATTCCAATAAGCACAACAGGGCCAAACTGTTCATCATTTTTTGCTCCAACAATAAGCTCAATACCTTTAACCATTTTTTCAACAATTACTCCTAAAAAACCTTTCAACTTTGATAATTTTTCAAAAGCTATTTTTAATTGCTCATCATTTTCAATACCAACTATAACACCGCCAACATCTGATTTGTGTATGATTTCAGGAGATACAACTTTGCAAACAATCGGATAATGAATTTCTCTAACAAATTTTATAGCTTCATCTATATTTTTAGCAAATTTATATGAAGGCAAAGAAATATTATATTCTGATAAAATATATTTAGCATCAGGCTCTAATACCCATCCATATTTTTTAGATTTATTTATAATTTCAAAAACTTTCTTTTCTATCATTTATCCCTCCTCAATGCTTTTGCCATTAACACCGCTCCTTCAACAGATGGAGAAACAGGTATATTGTTAAGTTCAAATCCTTCCATTAGCATCTGATATTTTTCAATATGTGGAACATAAGCTATTAAAGGTTTATTTGCAGCTTTGCATATATTACTTAACCTTGCACTTAAATCCATTGATATACCCGGTAAGTATGGTAGAAGCAACAGTATAATGCAGTCAATATTATCAAGATTGGAAATGAAAGCTGTAGTTGTTATAAAATCATTGTCTGAAGCACTTCCAGTAAGATCTATTGGATTATTAATAGATGCAATCTCTCTAACATTAGGTGATAACTTTGACTTTAATTCCTCTTTTATTTTATCATTCATTAATGGAACATTAAAATTATATTTTTTACAAAAATCAACTGCCATTGCACCGTGGCCACCACTACCTGTAATTATTGCGATATTATTACCAATATCAGTGTCGTAACATTCCAAAGATTCACAAAATGATATAAATTCAAAATCATTTTTTGCCTCAAAAATACCTTTCTGTTTTAAAATTTCAGAAAAGACAAAATAATCACCTGCAATAGATGCTGTATGAGAGCTAACAGCTCTACTACCTTCAGCTGTTTTTCCTGACTTCAAAACAATAATTGGTTTACTACATTTTGCAGCAAGTTCTACAAATTCTCTGCCTTCATTTTTGGAAAACCCTTCAACATAAAAAGCTATTACTTTTGTTTGCTCATTTTGCTCAAAATATTGCAAAAGTTCAGTTTCTTTTATAAGAGCTTTATTCCCAATACTAATGCCTATTGACATACCTATACCTTCATCTCTAAATTTTACCATTTGATCAATTAAAATACCACCACTTTGGCTTATAACAGCAACATGCCCTTCTTTTGGAGTCACTATCCTTTCAGCAGGTAAAAATAAAGAATCTATTTTTGCAGGATTATAAAGCCCAAGACAGTTGGGACCAATAAAGGGAAAATTGTTTTTTTTAGCAATTTCCACAAGTTCATCCTGAAGCTCACTTTTTCCAACCTCTGAAAAACCACCTGAAATAACAATTGCACCACCAACTTTATTATCAATACACTCTTTTAAAATTTCAGGGACAAAATCTGCTCTAACAGCAATCACAACCAAATCTACTTTTTCTGGAAGTTCAGATATTGATCTATAAACAACCTCCCTATGAAGGTATCCTCCTTTGGGGTTTATTGGATATACCCTTACCGGGTATCTTAACAGGTTTTTATTATATATAACATTAGCAGGATGTCTATCATTAGACAATGATACACCAACAACAGCCATTGATTCTGGATAAAATATTTTATCTAAATTATACATCTATCCTCCTTAAATTTAAATTTAATATTTCTAAACATAACTTAAAAAATTTTTAAAATCAAGATGTAATTGTAATGTAAATTACATACTATCTTTATAATATGTGATATAATTATCTTGACTTTATAATAAAACTGAAATATCTTTTATATAAAATTTTCTAAGGAGAGACTATGAAAAAATTACTTTCTAACTTAATCTTTCTATACTTTATTATGTTGCCTAATTTTATTTTAAATGCATCTGTTAGGTATGTTGATCCAATTAATGGTTATGATGATGGAAATTATTGTGATAGTAAAGCTATTCCCTGTCAAACGTTAAAGTATACTATTAATGTAGCTAATCCAGGAGATAATATTTCAATTATTTTGGATGACAATATCTTATATGAAGATAATATCACCATTAGTAAAAGCATTAACATTTTATTAGATAATAGTTCATCATCTAATTTAATTAATTGTCAAAATGGTAATTATCCTATTTTTATATTAAATAGTGACAATATTACTATTAGAAATTTTATATTAAGTTGTGATAATCTTTCTATCGATACTCCTTTAATTCTCTTTGGACCTCTTTTAGCTACTGGAAATAAGAATAATACCTTACTTGATAATGTGACCATTATTTCTTCAGGTTATGGAATTTATGATCCAGGAGCAATCGGAGACAACCTGACCATAAATAACTCAAAGTTTATTACTGATAATAGCAGTATTTATTTACAAACTGGTAAATATATAACTATTAAACAGAGCCATTTTGATAAGAATGGAATATATTTAAAAAATAATATTGATAAAATAAAAATTTACAACAATAATTTTAATAATATTTCATCTAACGGTATATATATAATTGATGAAATTTCCAATATCATAATTGATAATAATTCATTTGACAATGTAACATATTGTATATATGCAAATGATAACCAAACAGATCAGTATATTGATAATATAACAATTAGTAATTCTAAATTTAGTAATTCTAAAGATGCTGCTATAACATTAATTAAAGTTAAAAATAATCCAAATTTTAAAATAGCTAACAATATTTTTAAATCTCTTTTCTTATGGTCATTAAGTATCTCTTCTTCTAAAAATTTAATCTTAGATAATAATACGTTTGATAACAATTCAGGTCAATTAGGTTCTATTATTATACTTTCTTCAGATAATTTCACTATTACAAACAATTCTATTGATGGTCTTTTCTCTTCAATCTCATCAGACAATCTAACAAATTCTTCCTTTAGAAAAAATACTTTTACTAAAATGGTTACTTTAAATAATTCAAACAATATTAATTTTGATAATAATTCATTCAAATATATAAATTTAGATAATGCAACAAATTCCTATTTTAGTAAAAATACTTTTAATGGCATAATTACCTTAAAAAATATTAAAAATTTTTCTTTTATTTCTAATAATAGTCAAAATATTAAATTATCAGTTGAAGACAACATAAGCTCTGACAATGTAACGATTTCTAATAATTCTTTCAAACTTTCTGACTCTGATGATTCTGATGAGTCTATTGCTATTATAATAGAAGGAAATCCTTATACTTATCAAAATCATATTACAATTGATAATAATTCTTTTTTAACTAATTATACCACTTTAATTAAATTACACAATGTAATCAATAGCTATATTGGAGAAAACAGTTTGCCTTATGACAACCTTTCCATAACATATGGTTTATATCTTGATAACAGTTCATATAATAAAATCAATAGTAACAAATTTTCTACAAGTTCCATTACTAATAATGCTATTGTTCTTACCAATAGTTCTAATTTTAATATTATTTCAAATAATCTGATTGGTTATACTAATTTAAAAGTTGATAATTCTTCAAATAACACTCTTTTTAAAAATTATTTAAAAAACAATTCTTCGGTTCAATTAGACAACAATTCTAATGAGAATATTATTGTCCAGAATTATTTGTTAAGCGGCTCAATAATTTTTAATGGCAATGCAAGTAACAATAGTATTTATTTTAATTCTTTCAATAATTTCCATGATAATAATTCAAATAGAGATTTTGCACAGGATAATATTTGGTACTCTCCAGTAAAAATCGCATATGATTATAATAATGGTTTAAATAATAACAATGGCATTGCTGAAGTTAAAAGCTTTATTGGCAATTTTTATACAAATTCTGATAATTTTTCTACTACTAAAGATGATGGAAATAGAGATGGTATTGCTGATTCCCCTTACCTAATTGATACTATTGGAGATACAGATATTGACTACTATCCTCTTTCAAATTCTTTTCTTGATAATTATACTATCTTTGCATGGTGGTTAAATATTGATGATAATAATATTCCACAAATGGCTATGCAAGATTTAAGTAAAAGATTTGATAATGTAACATTGCAAAACAATGACATAATTATTTTTACTGCAC
>CAZIZE010000056.1:0-2220 GCA_964543655.1 uncultured bacterium | reverse complement strand
TCTATTTACCACAAAAGCTGTCATTTTGAGGGTGTAAATTTTCATGAAAAAAACAGGTCAATTTTCAAGATAATTCACAGAAAAAATTATGAGTATATGCAGATATAGTTATTTTTAGGATTTTAAGTTTGGATTAACATTATAAATTTTAAAATTCTATTTATGTTAAAAAATTGTTGACCTTTGTCGTTATTTTTATTAAAATATAACGGGAATAAGGAGGAAAGAGATATGTATATTTTAGAAAAAGCAAAAGAGAAATTTTTAAAAATAATTAGAAATTACGATATTTTAAACAAGCCTATTCAAATAAGAATGGTACCTCTATTACCAGAAGAAGTTGTAGGGAAACCCAAAAGAGATGATTACCCATTACTCAATGGTAAAGAGGTAATGATAGAAGCTGTTTTTAAAGATTCTAAGGGACAGGCTTTTACAGATGAACCTTCAGATTTTTCTGATTCTCTTCAAAATATTTTAAATTTACCCCTTACGAACAACAGGGAAAGAGCTATTTTTGTTAGTACTTTAAATGCAATTATGAGGCACCTAAAAATTGTTAATAACTCTATTCATTGTAAAAATTTTGAGCTTGAAGATTGTGCTAAAAAGGTTGCAGATTTCCTATTTTATAACTCAAATATTAAAAATTTAGCTCTTGTTGGTTTACAGCCAGGATTTGCATTGGAATTAATTAAAAAATTTGGAAAAGAAAAAGTTTTCATACTTGATCTTAATCCTGACAATATTGGTAAAAAATTTCATGGTGTAGAAATAATTGATTCTTCAGTTTTTTTAGAAAAAATTTTAAAGAGAGCTCACTTAACTCTTGCAACAGGCTCCACTATAGTAAATAACACTATTGATAATATTTTAAATTTTTCATCAAAAACTATTTTTTATGGAGTTACAATTGCAGGGGTGGCAAATTTGTTAAATTTGGAGAGGCTATGTTTCAACGCACATTAAAACTAATTTTTTTATTGATTATAACATTATCTGTAAACTGTTTGTCATCAGATATTTACTGGTATATTGGTGCAGCTTTTATTAAACCAGCAAATAAGATAAAGGAATTGTATGAATCAACTTATCATGACAAAGTTGTTATAATAGCGGGTGGGTCAGGTATTTTACTTCAAAAAATATATTTCTCGAAAAAAGGTGATATATATATGCCAGGAGCAGAATATTTTATGTCCCTTGCTAAAAAGAAAAAAATTATTTTAAAATCAATTGATTTAATTAAACAAGTTCCTGTTTTTGCTTATAGCCCAAAAACAAATTATAAGATAACTAAATTATCTGATCTTTGCAATAATGGGATAAAAATTGCACTTGGTGACCCAAAAGCAATGGCAATGGGAAAAATTTATAATAAACTTAAATTAAAACTTCCCAAAAGAATTTCAGAATGTATTGACAAATATTGTATTATAAAAGCTTTGAACATTTCCCAAATTCAAAATTACGTTAAAATGAATATAGTTGATGTTGGACTTTTATTTGAATCAGTTGCCTTAAACAGCCATATACCATATTTTAAAATTCCAGAAAAATTTGCTGTTTATGATACTGCTCCACTTGCTATTCTTAAGTACTCCTCAAACGTCAAAAAAGCTAAAACACTTTTTAAATTCATTGTCAAAAATATAGGTGTTTTTAAAAAATTTGGATATATTCCTGCTAAAAATTAGAAATGAAAAACTCCTATAATTCTTTTCTGACATAGGACCTTTGCACAATTAAATAGCAAAATTTTATAAAATAATTATGTATGTTAACAAATAGTTATAATGGATTCTTCCCTTTCTCTCTACACAGAGTCAGAATACCTTTTTTGAGGTTATTCTGAAAGAGTGTAACAACTAAAGAATTTATAAATTATCAATATTAAAAAATTTTAGCAATAGTAAAAACACTCAAAGGTCTTATACAAGTTCACGGTTCAACGTTCATAGTTCAACGCTGAAAGATACTTTAATAACAACAACTTAAGGATATTGCAAATGTTGTTTTAAGTTGAAAATTATTTTACATATCTTCTCCCCACTCGTGCTGCAAGGAGCACAGGATACAATACAGGTGAAAATGGTGGAGAGTAGGCAAGATCAAGGTTAAAAACCTCTTTAATTGTCATTTTGTTAGAAATGATAGTAGCCCAAACATCAATCCTTTTTACTGCATATATAGGACCTACAAGTTGTGCACCTAAAACTG
>CAZIZE010000055.1:0-37911 GCA_964543655.1 uncultured bacterium | reverse complement strand
TTGTTTCATTTTCTAAAAGCTCATCTATTCTTTTTATACGGTTGTTATTATTTTCAATCCATAAGTATGAAAAAAGATATTCACTTTTTTTAAGTTCTGTAATGAATTTATTTACATAACCAAATGTCTCTCCATCCACTTTATACTCTTGAAAATTTTTCCCTGTAATTTCAAAAACAGAAACTTCTCCACTTTTATGGTCTGTAATTAATAAACCCCATGCTGTAATCGGTTTTGACCTTTTAAGATACTCTCTTACATCGTCAAGAGTTGAGGAATTAAGCAAGATATTATAAACAAGGTTTAAAATTGGAACTCCTTTTTTATTAACTTCTTCACTGTAAAGCATATGCAATGATATTGAAAGATATGACTCATTAATAGCTGTTATACCAGGAGAAAAAAATCCCTCTGCTGAAACAGAAATAAACTTTTGTCCAACTTCAGGAGAAACAACCACAACTTCATGTGAGCCTGACCAGATATTTCCTCCAAAAAAATCGAGGTTTCTACCATGTTCAATGCCATTTTCCAGTTTTCTAATGCAAGATGAGCAGCCAAGAGTATAATGAGGTATTTTTAAACTTGGAACTTTTGAGAAAACGTATGTTAATACATCTGGGATTAAAACAAGTTTGGAAAAATTTTTATATTTTATTTTAGATGCAATAGAAAATTCTTTTATAAATTCTCTGTAATTATCATCTAAATTTTTTTCAAAAAATTTATAATAGTATAATTCAAAAACTTTTATAATGCTTTTTTTGAAAAAACCTCTACTATTCCTTGTAAATATCTTTTTCCTTAGTTTATTATAATATTTTAAATTCTTTTTAACCACCTTTGATGATTTAAAATAACCTTCTGCAATTTCAGAATTATTTCCCTTTAAAAAAATTATTCTCATTTTATATTTCCTTAAAATTTATCTTCAAGAGATTAACAGCATTTTTATAAAAAATTCTTTCTTTTGCCTCTGCTGATATAGGCAATTCATTTATTGCATCGATATTTTTTTTAACACCTGGAACTCCTGGAAAATCAGTGCCAAATATAAACTTATGAGATAATCTGCCCATACTTGGATAATACTTTAACAAATTTTTAGGCGGAAGTCCTGATACATCAATATAAACATTTTTATGCCTTCTAATTAAAAATTCAGCAATATGATACCAGAAACCTCTCCCAGCATGGCATAAGATTATTGTAAGTTCAGGGAAATCAGTTGCTACATCATCAAAGGTATATGGGTCAGCATGTCTAAGTCTTGTTCCTTTAAAAATTGAAGTGCCTGCATGGAGCATCACAGGAATATGATTATCCTCACAATATTGATAAAGTGGATAAAGTCTGCTATCATTTATAAAGTATAGTCCATGAACAGAATGTAATTTCAAACCTTTCACACCAAGGTCTAACTGCCTTTTAAACTCTTTTAAAGGATCAATGTGAACATTGGGATTAACTGCACCAAATGCTAAAAATTGAGGATACTTTTCCTGGAATTTTACTGCTTCTTCCACTGGAAGAACTCCAGCAGTCATTGGTGAATATTCTGGTAATAGAACCCCAGCAACAACACCCTCCTTTGCAAGAACTTCAACATAATTATCAATAATTAATCTTCCATTTTTATCAAAAATTTTTTCTCTATAATCTCCTGTATCCATCCATAATTTAATGGCATTCTCTTTCCATTGAAAAAGGTGTCCTATATGAAGATGAATGTCAAATACTTTCAATATCTCCTCCTTATTATTTTCATTATATACAAAGAAACTTAATTTTGCAATAAATTTTAAATTTTGAAAATAATACTTCAACCTATTTAAATCTATAAAAATTTTTGCATAGTATCTTTAGGGGCATTCTGTAAAATCTCTTGATTCAATTTCGTTTATATTATTCAGTAACGAAAACTCCTTTAGAATCCCTAAAAAAGTCATTCTAATTCTGATGCAGGCAAAGAGAAAGATTGTATTGGAACTATTTATTATGCAAAAGCATTATTTAATATTTTCTTGCAATTTTAATATTTTTATTTTATATCAAACTGTATTTATTTCACAAAAAACATGGGAATGGAGTCTCCCGAAAACTGCCTATCTGGCTAATGACTCCTACTTGAAAAAAGTTAAAGGGAGAAATAACATGGGAAAGCTCAACCTTGTGGAGACTCTCAATCAGGTAATTGAAATCACTTCAATAGAAGACCTTAACCTTGAATCATTTAAAGAAAAGTTAGTTGAGTTAAATCAGAGATTACAAGAAGGACGTTTTCACCTTGCAGTTTTAGGCCAATTTAAAAGAGGCAAAAGCACCCTTGTTAATTCATTACTTGGTGCCAAATTAATGCCTACAGCAGTTTTGCCTCTTACAGCTATTCCCACATTTATATATTACAACCCCTCTCTTTTTGCAAAAGTTTGTTTCCTTGCTAAAATGAGCAAGGAGGAGATTTTCAAAGGAGATATTGATGAATTAAAAAATTTTCTTGATAAATATGTTACAGAATCTGGCAATCCAGAAAATAAACTTGGTGTATCCCATGTTGAGATTCATTATCCATCAGATCTTTTAAAAAAAGGCTTTGTACTTATTGATACTCCTGGCATTGGCTCCACTTACAAACATAATACAGAAATGACTATCAATTTTTTGCCTCAATGCGATGCAGCACTTTTTGTAACATCTTCTGACCCACCAATTACCGAAGTTGAACTTGATTTTTTAAAGTCTATCTTTTCAAGTGTACCAAAAATATTTTTTGTTTTAAATAAAATAGATTACCTTGATGAAGATGAGCTTGAAACAAGTATTAATTTCTTAAAAAAAGTAATAAAAAAAGAGCTAAATCTTACCAATGATATTGAGGTATTTCCAATTTCCGCTAAAAAAGCGATTAATGGTAAGTTAAAAGATAACAACATTCTTTTAAAAGAAAGCAATATTTCCTTTCTTGAAAACAATATACTTGAATTTATGGAAAAAGAGAAAGGAGAGGCATTAAAAAAGGCAATTTCAATTAAGGCAAAAGATATAATTGAAAATATTTTAATGCAGCTTAAAATATTAATTAAATCGTACCAATCGCCACTTGAAGAATTAGAAGAGAAGATTAAAATACTTGAACAAGAAATAGAAAAAGCAAAAGAGCAGAAAATCTATGTTGGTGATATATTAAAAGGAGATATGAAAAGAGTTGAGCAATTCCTTGACAATGAAGCTGATAAACTTAAAGAAAAAGCATTTAACTATTTTCAGAAGGAGATTGTTGAAATTTGTAATTCAAATGAACCTGCTGAAATAAAAATAAAAGTTGATGAATATATAAAAAAATCTATTCCACCATATTTTGAAAGAGAATTTGGAATATTTTCACGTAATTTTAATAAAAAAGCATCTGAAATTTTAGGAGCTCATGAAGATAAAGCAATGGAAGTTATAGAGACTATTAGAAAAAATGCAATGAAGCTTATGGATATTCCTTATATTCCTTTACAGGGTGATAAAGGTTTAAAAATGCGAATTAAGCCTTACTGGGTTGTTAATAGATGGGATACAACTCTTACTGCAATATCAAACACCGTTGTTGATACCCTTATGCCTAAAAATATTTTAAAAAAGAAACTTTTGAAAAGATACATTGACAAACTTGATATGTTATTAAATTCAAATATAGAGAACTTAAGATGGTCTATTTTCCAGGGGATTCAAGATACTTTCAGAGAGTTTAACTTTGATTTTGACAGACAAATGGAAGAAGTTATAAATGCAACAAAAGGTGCAGTAGAAAAAGCTATATACAAAAGACAGAATCAGGCAGGCAAAATAGATGAAGAGATAGAAAAATTAAATAATGTAATTGAGAAATTGGAATCTATGAAAAACTTACTATAATGGGGAAAAATAAATTAGGGATATACATTCATATCCCTTTTTGCATTTCAAAGTGCAATTATTGCTCATTCTGCTCATATCCTTTAAAATCTTTTTCACATAAGATTATTAAAGAATACTTCGAAGCTATTCTATTTGAAATTCAACTATATTCAGATATTATAAAAAACTCAACTATAGAAACTATTTACTTTGGTGGTGGCACACCATCTATTGTTGAAAAAAAATATATAGAAAAAATCTTAGAAAAATTTCAATTAGAAAATTGTATAGAGATAACATTAGAAGCAAACCCAGCAACAGTATCAACTACTGCATTGAAATTTTATAAAAGTATTGGTATTAATAGATTAAGCATTGGTATACAGAGTTTTAACAATGAAATTTTAAAGTTTCTTAAAAGGCCACATAATAAAAAGGATTGTAAGGAAGCTATTGAAAAATCAATTAAGATTTTTAAAAATTTAAGCATTGATCTCATCTTTGCTGTACCAGGTCAGAATAAAAAAATAGTAGAACAGGACTTATCAATAGCAGTGAATTACAATCTTCCTCATATATCAATTTATGGCCTATCAATAGAGAAAGGAAGTAAATTTTATGAAACAGGAGTTAAAGAGGTAGATGAGAATACCTATTCAGAAATGTATATGCTTATAAGCAAATACCTTCAAAAAGCAGGATATACTCATTATGAAATATCAAATTACTGTAAAAGTGATTATTATTCAAAGCACAATATCAACTACTGGAAAGGTGTAAATTACTTGGGTTTTGGTGCTGGTGCACATTCATTTTATAATATAGAGAGATGGAGCAATTTATCTAATGTAATTGAGTATATAGAAAAAGTTTCTCAACATAAATTTCCAGTAGCTTATAAAGAATCTCTTTCAAAAACAACTTTACAAAATGAATATATCTTTCTAAATTTAAGGAAAAAAGAAGGATTAGATTTAGAAGATTTTTTTAAAAAGTTTAATTTTGATTTTAGAGATAAATTTAAGAAAAAGATTGAAAATTTATTAAAGAATAACTTGATAACCATTGAAAATAATAAACTTTCATTAACAGAAAAGGGATTTCTACTAAGTGATTACATATTTGCAGAGTTTTTTACTTAAATGTAAAAGTTTGACAATTTAAATGGTATTTGATAGAAAATTTAAAAAAAGGAGGTTTCTTGTATGGAAATAAAAGACCTTGAAAAAAAATTAAAAATAACTAAAAAATCTGCATGGGAGCTTAATAAAGAAAATATTGAAAATATTTTTGAATTTGCAGAAGAGTATAAAAAGTTTTTAGATTTTGCAAAAACAGAGAGAAAAGCTTTTGATTATATTTTAAATATAGCAAAAGAGCATGGCTTTTCTGATTATAAAAATAGCAATGAGAAATTTATTGTGTCCAATAGAGGAAAGAGCCTTGCCCTTGTGAAACTTGGTAAAAATAGCATTGAAAATGGGATAAAGTTTATAGTTTCACATATTGATTCACCAAGGTTGGATCTCAAGCAGAATCCTCTTTTTGAAGATGTTGGTGTTGGCCTATTAAGAACACACTATTATGGTGGTATTAAAAAGTATCACTGGGTTAGCATACCTCTTAGCTTATATGGCACATTCATTAAAGAAAATGGTGAAAAGCTTGAAATTGTTATTGGAGAGGATGATAATGATCCAGTTTTTACCATAGCGGATCTACTACCACACCTTGCAAGAAAAACTCAGGGAGAGAAAAAGGTTTTTGAAGCAATTCCTGGTGAAAAGCTTGTTGTAATGTTTGGTGGAATTCCTTTAACCAATGAGGATGATGAAATTAAAGAAGCAATAAAACTCAATATATTAAAAATATTAAATGAGAAATACAACTTAGTAGAAGAGGATTTTCTCTCAGCAGAAGTTGAAATAGTCCCTTGTTTTAAAGCAAGAGATGTTGGAATAGACAGAAGTTTCATTGGTGCTTATGGGCAAGATGACAGAGTTTGTGCTTTTACATCATTAAAAGCTTTTTTTGACTCACTTAATAGTGACGACACTATTGTTGCTCTTTTTGCAGACAAAGAGGAGATAGGTAGTGATGGCAACACAGGAGCAAAAGCAAGGTTCCTTGAATATGTTGTTTCTAAAATCCTTGAAAAGAAATTTGAAAATCCATCAGAATTTCTTTTAAAAGAGGTTTTATTTAATTCCAGAGCTGTTTCTGCAGATGTTAATGGTGCTGTAAATCCAGTTTATCAAGATGTTCATGAAAAGCAGAATGCAGCTATTATCGGATATGGTGTTTGTGTTACAAAGTTCACAGGCTCAGGCGGTAAGTATAGTGCCAATGATGCGCATGCTGAATTTATGGGATGGATTAGAAAAATTCTCAATAAAAATAATGTTGTTTGGCAGACAGGTGAACTTGGCAAAGTAGATGAAGGTGGTGGGGGAACTGTTGCAAAATTTCTTGCTGAATATGGAATGGATGTTATAGATATTGGTACAGCACTACTGGGCATGCACTCACCTTTTGAGATATCAAGTAAAGCTGATGTTTATGAAACTTACAAAGCTTATAAAGCATTTTACAATGAAAATTAAGCACCACTTCCACCTCCTCTTCAAGAGGAGTGTGGAGGATTTAATGATAAAGGTTTAGTCTAATTATAACTGGCTACTAAATTATCTTTTGAATTTCAGATTTAGATATAAAAAATCAAACGTCAGGCATAGGATTCAAATTATGTCCTTTTCAGAAAAATTTCCTTTATTAAAATCAGATGGAGCATTTTAATTAATGACAAAAAAGAATTTAGTTTTAATTTTTATTATTGTAGGAATTATCACTACCTATATCTTTCATAGAGACAGATTCTTAATTCCAGTTCAGAAAACTGAAATTTTAATGGATACAGTTGTAACTGTTAAAATTTATGGGAAGGATAAAAATTATCTTGAAGATTTAATAGATAACACCTTTAGATTATTAAGAAGACTTTCAATAAAAATTAACAATTATAATAAAAATGGTGAGATTTACAAAATTAACAAATATGCAGGTATTAAGCCTGTGAAAGTTGACAAAGTAATAATAGATTTTTTAGAAAAATCAATGGCTCTGTGCAGATCTACTGGCAATTATCTTGATATTTCAATAGGAGCTGTTCTCAAATTATGGGGCTTTGCAACACAGCATCCACACATACCTGATAAAAAAGCTTTGGAAAATGCTCTTAAATTAAAAGGTTTGCAATTTATAAAAATTGACAAAAAAAATAATACTGTATTTATTACTAAAAAAGGAATTTCAATTGATGTTGGTGCTGTTGCAAAAGGCTACATTATAGATAGAGGAATAGAGTATTTAAAATCAAAAAAAATTTCCAAAGGTGTGATTAATGCAGGAGGGGATATAAGGTTTATTGGTTTTAAAGAAAATAGAAAAGTTCTCTGGAATGTAGGAATTAGAAATCCATTTAAAAATGATGAGTATAATGTCATTAAAACCTTAAAAGTGGGCAACTGGGCTGTGGTTACATCAGGTGATTATGAAAGATTCTTTATTAAAAATGGCATAAAGTATCACCATATTATAAATCCATTTACTGGTTATCCAGCAAGAGGTGTGCATAGCGTTACTGTGTGCGCCAATAGCGCATTTATTGCTGATGGACTGGCAACTGCTATTTTTGTTATGGGTAAAAAAGTTTTTCAAAAAAATTTTTACAGCAAATTCAAGAAAATTCCACACTTTAGAGTTGTTATTATCACCTCTCCCAATGAGATATTTGATACCAATTACAACATACATTAAAATTTTATAGCTTAACTATACAATTGTCTCCTATATCAAGTGTGTTAATTTTCCCTTCAATATTAACATTTTCTCCAATTAAAGAGGAACTGAGAATCACTCTATCAATAAATGTATTTGCATTTATTATAGAATCATTTATTATTGAATTTGAAATTTTTGCATCTCTTCCAATGGAAACATATGGACCAATAACAGAGTTTTCAATTTCTACACCTTTGTCAATATAAACAGGAGGCACAATTATACTGTTTTTACAGGCACTGCAAAAGTTATTGTTGTACCGTTCAAGTAGATATTTATTTGTGCTTAAAAGAGTCTCTCTTGTGCCACAATCAAGCCATTGATCAATAGTAGGAGCACCAAATTTTGCTCCATTTTTTATCATTAATTTAAAAGCTTCAGGTAAATAAAATTCACCTTTAACAGTAAGATTTTTTTTAATTGTCTCCTCTATTGCATCCATTAATTGCTTACCACTTTTTAAGTAATACAATCCTACCTGTGCAAGTTTTGAAACAGGCTTATCAGGTTTCTCCACCATATCTACAATAACACCATCCTTAACAATGTTCACACCAAACCTTTTATAATCTTCAACTTCTTTTGAATATATCAATCCATCGAGGTTTTTGCATAATTCATCAATTTTAGTTAGATCAGTTATAAACATTGTATCATTAAAAACAATAAGTAAATCTGAATCTTCCACCAAATCTTTTGCAAGCCAGATAGCATGAGCAGGGCCTTTTCTCTCTTTTTGCACCCTATATTCACACTTTAAGTCTGGATACCTTTTTTCAACAAATTCTTGAATCTGTCCACCATTGTCATCTACAATAAAGATAAATTCTTCAATATTGCTGATTTTTAAAAGATTGTTTAGTATATGTTCAAGAATTGTCTTCCCTGCTACATTTACAAGTGATTTTGCTCTGGTAAATGTGTGTGGTCTCAACCTCGTACCCTTGCCTGCTACTGGCAAAATAATTTTCATATCATCCCCCGTGATTTTATTTTAAGAATAAACATACTCAGGTTCTATTTTAATTATAACACTATCTATCCCCTCTACTTGATTTTTAAGCTTACTTTTAATCTCTTTTATTTTCCTATTATCATACCTTTCATTTAAATCAAATATTACATTAAATTTTTTTTCAGTTCCAATAAGTTTTAAATCATGGTATGATTCTTCACCAATTAAATTATCAATTAATTCCTTAACCTTTTTGTAATATGGATGGCTTGTGTTTATTGGATCCTGATGAATAACACAGGTAGCATTGTAAAGATGATTTATCTTCTTCTCAACTTCATCTGCTATATCATGAATCTTACACGGACTTAATGAATCAGGAACTTCTATATGAAATGAAATAATATGTTTATCACCATAATTATGTATTATAATATCATGAATACCTTTTACATGCTCAAATGATTTTGCTATCTTTTTAATATCCTCAATTAATACCTCAGAAGGCTTTTCACCAAGTAGTGGATCAATTGATTTTTTTGCCATTTCATACGCAATATAAGCAATGTAAAGGGAAATTGCACAACCAATTATCCCATCAACTCTTGTTATACCAAAATGAGAGAGTAGTATTGATACAATAACAAGGCATGTGGCGTAAACATCTGTTTTATGATGATACGCATCAGTTTGAAGTGCAATAGAATCAAGCTTTTTACCAAGATAAAGTGAATATTGTGATAAAAGTTCCTTTACAATAATTGTAAATATTATTACAATAATAAATCCAACTGAAAACTTAACATGTTCAGGCTTTATTATCCTCATTACAGAATCTTTTAAAAATTCAAAACTAATAATAAACAACATTATAGCAACAATGAGAGAAGCTATATTTTCTGACCGTGCATGACCAAAAGGATGCTCCTCATCAGCAGGTTTTGATGAATAATAAAATCCTACTATAATAACTATTGAAGACATTGAATCAGATAGAGAGTGGAATGCATCTGTAATTAAGGAAATACTCTGTATTGAAAGGCCAATAATAAGCTTTACAATAAAGATAACAAAATTAACTATACAACTGATAATCCCTTCATAAAAACCTGCTTTATTTTTAGAGCCTGCTTTTTCTATTGTAATATCTGATAATTTTTCTATAAATTTCTTCATAAAATCTATTTCTCCCAGATTCTCCCAAAAAAATTTTATCACCAATAAATAAAATTTAAAATTTTTTCAAGGAATAAAATCTTTTCTAATAACAGCTAAACTTATTTGTTGACAAAAAGGTAAAAAACAGTAAATAACAGATTATGTTGAATAAGATTAACCTTGACCTATTATTTGAAAATATACCTGTTGTAATATCAATATCTAATGTAAAAAGTGGTGAATATATATATGTTAATGATGAATTCTGTAAAGTTTTAGAGTATAAAAAAGATGAAGTTATTGGAAAAAGTGCATTTCAACTAAATGTATGGGCAAATCCTGAGCAGAGAAAACAATTTCTTGAGAAATTAAAAACAGAGAAAATAATTAGAAATTACGAAGCAGAGTTTCTCTCTAAAACTGGCAAAAGATTAACAGCTATTATATCAATACTTCAATTTCCTATAAAGAACAATTTATATATTGTATCAATAGCCAAGGATATAACAGAGATAAAAAAACGGGAAAAATTAATAGATGAAAAAGCTGCATTTTTTAACACTATCTTTTACAATTTTAAAGTTGGGATTTTAGTTGCAGATATTTTTACAAAAGAATTTTATTTTGCAAATCCCACCATATGCCAGATGTTAGGATACTCAGAAGAAGAATTGTTGAAATTATCTGTTTTTGATATTCACCCAAAAGATTCAGTTGATAAAATTTTAAATATTTTTGAATTACAGGCAAAAGGTGAAATTATCACAGCAGAAGATGTGCCCTGTTTAAAAAAAGATGGAACAATCTTTTATGCTGATATTTCCACCAATAAAATCACAATTGATAATAGAGATTTTAATGTTGGTGTTTTTATTGATGTTACTGATAGATATTTAAAAGAGGTTGAATTAAAAGAAACTAAAGATTTTCTTGAAGCTGTATTTGAAAGTATTCAGGATGGAATATCAGTTTTAAATAATGATTTAACCATTAGATATGTTAATCCAGTTATGGAAAAGTGGTATTATCATAATTTACCACTTATTGGAAAAAAATGTTATGAAGCTTATCATAAAAAAAATGAACCGTGCCAGCCATGCCCATCACTTAGATGTCTGAAAACAGGGAAAAAAGAATCTAACATTGTAAAAGGTCCCCCCACAGACTTACATCCACAATGGCTTGAGCTACATACCTATCCTATTAAACATAAACAAACAGGTAAAATTACAGGAATAGTTGAATTTGTTAGAGATATTACAGAAAAGGTAAATTCAGAAAAAGAAGTGGTTAAATTAAAAAAACTGGAATCACTTGGGGTACTTGCTGGTGGAATAGCGCACGATTTTAATAATATTTTAACAGGTATTTTTGGAAATCTTGAAATTGCCAAATTAAAGCTTGAAAAAAGCAACCCAGCTTACAAATTTATCGAAAAAGCCTATAATTCAATTGACAGAGCAAAAAATCTAACAAAGCAGCTACTCACTTTTGCAAAAGGTGGTGAACCTTTATTAGAAGTTGTTGATTTAAAATCTATTATTAAAAATGTAGTTACATTTGACCTATCAGGGAGCAAAGTTAAAGCGCATTTTTATTTTCCTGAAAATTTATGGCATATTAAAGCTGATAAAGAGCAAATTAGCCAAGTAATATCAAATCTTACAATAAATTCAAAAGAATCAATGCCAGATGGTGGTAATATTTACATTTTTGCAGAAAATCTTGAAAATTTTGAAATTCCAGAAATAGGAATAAAAGATAATTTTATAAAAATTACTTTTAAAGATGAAGGAAAAGGTATTCCTGAAAAATATATTGATAAAATATTTGATCCCTTCTTTTCAACTAAACAGATTGGAAGTGGCCTTGGTTTATCAATTGTTTATAGCATAGTAAAAAGGCACAATGGTTTTATTTCTGTTCAGTCTGAACCTGGAAAAGGAACTGTTTTTGAAATATTTTTGCCAGCAGAAAAAGAAGAAAAGAGCATGGAGCAAAGCCAAAGTAATGAAATAGAAATCAGAAATGAATTTAAAAATATTAAAATTTTAATTGTTGATGATGAAGAACTTGTTAGAAATATAATAAAAGAGATGTTAGAATCAGTTGGTTTTTATGTTGAGACAGCATCAAATAGCAAAGAAGCAATTGAAAAGTTTAAAAATGGAGAATTTCATATAGTTATTTTAGATTTAACAATTCCAGGAGATATAGATGGCAGAGAGATTGCCTATAGAATTCTAAAAATTAATAGCAGTGCAAAAATTATTCTTGCAAGTGGTTATTCCAATGATTATGTAATAGCTAATTTTAAAAAATATGGTTTTAAAGGGAGTATTACAAAGCCATTTAAATTTGAAAATTTAATATCTGAAATAAAAAAGGTTTTAAATAATAACTAACTTCAAACTAACTCTTACAACTTGCTTTCTAAAAAAGGAAATATTTTGAAATCAATAATCACCTGGTGGATTGACAATCATGTTACAGCCAATCTTCTTATGATTTTCATTATAATTATCGGTCTTTTCTATGCAACAACTATTAGAAAAGAGATAATGCCAGAGTTTAACCTTGATGTAATAGAGGTTGATGTTGTTTATAGAGGTGCAAGCCCCAAAGATGTCGAAGAAAGTATCTGCGTTAAAATAGAGGAGCATATAGCTGGACTTGAAGGTATAAAAAAGATTAAATCAATTGCACTTGAAGGAATGGGCAAAGTCTTTATAACACTTGATACCAATGCTGATAAGGTGAAAACTTACAATGATATTAAAAATGAAATAGATTCAATTAATACCTTTCCAGTTGATGCTGAAAAACCTGTTATAAAATTTTTAAGTAACAAAAAACAGGTGCTAAACATTGCTATTTATGGAAACAGTGATGAAAAAAGTCTTACCCGTCTTGCTGAAAAAGTAAAAGATGAACTCACCAGCAGAAAGGATATTACCCTTGCAGAAGTTATGGGAAATAAGCCTTATGAAATAAGCATTGAATTGAATGAGGACACATTGAGAAAATATCATCTTTCATTGCCTATAATTGCAAATATTGTAAAAGAATTTAGTATTGATATTCCTGGTGGAACCATTAAAACAACTTCAAATGAAATAGTCGTGAGAACAAAGGAGTTAAAATATAGCAAACATGATTATGAAAAGATTCCTATTATTAAGAAAAATAATGGCTCTTACCTTACACTTGGTGATATTGCTAATATAAAAGATAATTTTGAAGATATAGATTTTATTAACAGATTTGATGGCAAACCTGCTATTTTTGTTGCAGTTTACAGAACAGGAGATCAATCTGCACTTACAATAGCAAGAGCAGTTAAGGATTATCTTTATCACAGACTAAAACCATCTTTACCAGCAAATATTAAAGCAGATATATGGCAAGATGATTCAATCTATCTAAAGGGCCGAATAAATCTTTTAATAAAAAATGCAAAATATGGACTGATTCTCGTTCTTTTACTCCTGTCACTTTTTCTTGATTTGAGATTAGCTCTCTGGGTAGGCTCAGGGATTGCTGTATCTTTTCTTGGTGGTTTTATTTTGATGAAATATTTTGACATTTCTATTAATATGATTTCCCTGTTTGCATTTATTCTCTGCCTTGGTATTGTTGTTGATGATGCAATTGTAGTTGGTGAGCAAATTTTTCAATATATGGAGCAGGGATTAACTTCTTTTGAAGCATCAGTAAAAGGCACTGTTAGAATGCTTACTCCTGTGTTTTTTTCAGTTTCCACAACAATTGCTGCTTTTATCCCTCTTTTCTTTGTAAAAGGAATAATGGGAAAATTTTTGGTAACAATTCCTATTGTTACTATATCTATCCTTTCATTGTCTTTGTTTGAAGCGTTTTTTATATTACCTGTACATCTTTCAACAATAAAAAATAATAAGAAAAGGTTTTACACTTACCTTTCAAATCTCTCCAACAAATTTCTAAAAATATTTATTGAAAAAATTTATATTCCTACACTTGATTTTGCATTAAAATGGAAATATCCAACTTTTGCTTTTATGATTGCTATATTAACAATCACCATTGGTTTATATCTTTCCAATAGAATTAACTTCATATTTTTTCCAAAAGTAGAGTCAGATGTAATTGTTGCTTCACTTACCATGCCTGAAGGTACATCAATTGAAAAAACAGAAAAAATTATAAAATACATTGAAAAAAAGGCAGAAATTTTAAAAAATAGATATGCTAAATACCATTTAATTAAGCATATTAATTCAATTGCCGGAGCACAGCCTAATACCAAAATTTTAAAACATGGCGGCTCAATGTTTACAAGTGCTTTATTAGGCTCTAATATTGGTGAAGTTGTTATTGAATTAAAAAGCTCTGAAAAAAGAAAAATTTCAACAAAAGAGGTTGCAAAGCAATGGCGAAAACTTGTTGGAGATTTACCTGGAATAAAATCACTAACTTTTAATGCCACACTTTTTTCAGCAGGAAATGCAATAGAGATAAACCTTGTATCAAACAATGAAAATACTCTTAGAGAAGCAGCTAATTTATTAAAAAATGAAATAAGAAAATATCCAGGGACATTTGATATTTCAGATACTCTATCAGAGGGTAAAATGGAATTAAGAATTAAATTACTACCAAGAGGTGCAATGCTTGGTATAACCCCTGCGATGCTTGGTAAAGAAATAAGGGCAGCATTTTATGGTGCACAGGCTCTTAGAGTTCAGAGAAAGAAAGATGATGTCAGGGTAATGGTTAGACTCACCAGAAGTGAAAGGAAAAATATTTTTTACCTTGAAAATTTAAGAATCCACACCCCAAATGGCAGAGAAGTGCCACTTTATGAAGTTGCTGAAATTCAATATACTCATGGTTACTCAGAAATTGACAGGGAAAACAGGAAACGTGTAATTAAGGTTATTTCTGATGTTGATGAATCTTTAAATTCACCTGATAAAATTTTAAAAGATTTAAAGGAAAATTTTCTTCCAAAGCTTAAAGAAATGTTTCCTGATATAAATTTTACATTTGAAGGCCAAAAAAGAGAAGAGATGGATACTATCTCATCCCTGAAAATCGGCTCCCTTATTGGAATGTTTCTAATTTTTCTTCTACTTGCAATTCCTTTCAAATCTTATCTCCAACCCTTTATAATTATGAGTGTAATACCTTTTGGACTTATAGGTGCTATTATTGGGCATATAGTAATGGGCTATCCTCTATCTATTATGAGTATTTTAGGCATTGTAGCTCTTGCTGGAGTTGTTGTGAATGATTCTCTGGTTATGGTTGTTTCTATAAATAGAGATAGTGAGCCAGATATTCACAATAGGATATTAAAAGTAGCCCGAACAAGATTTAGGCCTATAATTCTTACATCCATTACTACATTTGCTGGCTTATTGCCAATGATAACAGAAAAGAGTCTTCAGGCAAAATTTTTAATTCCAATGGCTATTAGCCTTGGCTTTGGAGTAATGTTTGCAACATTTATTACACTTATTTTAATTCCTGTAATTTATCAAATTTTAGAAGATTTAAGGAGAATTTTCTAATATTATGAAACTAAAAATTTTTTTCTTAATTTCAATATTTCTTCCTTTCCTCTTTTCATGTGGAAAAAAGCCAAATATTCATCTAAAAAATATTTATCCCCAACATTTTAAAAATATGCTTAATTATAACTTAACATTTGAGAAAAATTGGTGGGAATATTTGAATAACCGTGAGTTAAATGAATTAATCACTCAGGGATTAAAAAACAATTACAATATAAAAATAGCATTAACAAAAATAAATCAAGCAAAAGAATATATTATTGAGAAAGAATCTTTGCTTTTCCCAGATATTTCAATAAACGCAGGCAGGAGCAAGAGCAAACAGCATCTTCACAATTTGCCTCCTTTTATTCCCAAAACAATAGAAACACGGCTTTACAATGGAAATCTCCTGGCAAGTTATGAAATTGATTTCTGGGGAAAACTAAAAAATCTTTCTGAAAATTCAAAGCATCTCTTTTTACTGCAAAAATATTCTTTTGAAATAGTAAAAAAAACAGTTGCATCAAATATTGCAATTCTCTATTTCAGAATTTTAAAAAACAGAGCTAAATTAAAAATATTAAAAAATATTTTATCCTTATTAAACTTTGAAAGAAAAATATTAAAAAATAGATATGAAAAAGGCCTGATCAATGTTAATACAATTTATCAAATTAATGCAAAAATAGCTGAGATAAAATCCTCTATTCCATTGCTCCAGGCAATTGTAAATAATGATAAATATTTGCTAAACTTTTTAGTACACAATTCAGTTTCAAATAATTTTAAAATAGTAGAAAACAAAGTAGATATTAATAATTTAAAAATTCCTTCAAATCTTCCATCTGATGTTTTAAAAAGACGGCCAGACGTGAAAGTTGCCATTGAAAAGATTTTTGCAGAGGCAAATATTGTTAATTATGCCAAAGCTAATATTTTCCCATCATTTAAATTAACAGGACAATATGGTTTTGAAAATAAAAACTTATCTGACTTGATTAGAAATTCTTCTTCTCTCTATTCATGGGTAACAAATATTTTTATGACAGTTTTTGATTTTGGTGCTAAAAATGCAAAAGTTAGGCTGGAAAAGGAAAAGCTAAAACAATTAAAACTTGAATATTATAGAAAGGTATTAGAAGTCTGTAAAGATGTTGAAATAGCTCTAATAAATTTTAAAAAATTAAAGGAGAAATATAAAAACCTAATTTCTGAACTTAATGATTACAAAAAAATTTTTTATTTAAAAAAAAGCGATTATAAACATGGAATTTCAAGTTTAATAGAAATGATTAATTGCAAGAATGATATTTTAAATGTACAATTAAAAATCATAGAAAATAAATTTGAAATAATTCAACAATACATAAAAACATTAAAAGAGTTAGGATATTAATGATGAAATGGATAAAAATTTTCGCAACAATTTTTATTTTATTAATAGGATTTTTAACCTTTCAATTTCTTCTAAATCATAAAGTTAAAACAAGAAAAAAACAGGTTAAAATTTTACCACCACTTGTGGAAATAATTAGAATTCAAAAATTCAAACAGCCAATATCAATAGATGCTACTGGAAATGTTAAGCCATTTAAAACGACATTAATTCAACCTCAGGTTAGCGGTAAAATTATTTATGTTTCTGAAAATTTTTTTAATGGTAAAATTGTTAGAAAAAATGAAATTTTAATAAAAATAGATGATGCAGATTATAGAGCAGCTTTTGAAAAAGCAAAATTTCTACTATCTCAAGCTGTCTTACATTTTGCTAAAGTAAAAGAAGAAGCAAATAGAGCAGTATCAGAATGGGAGAATAGTAAAAAAAAATTCAATTTAAAAAAACCTTCTCCTCTCAGACTCTATACCCCTCAGCTCAATGCAGCAAAAGCAGAGCTAAATTCAGCAAAAGCACAGGTAAAGCTTGCTGAAATTAAATTAAAAAGAACAATTATAAGAGCCCCTTTTAAAGGAATAATTACCAATAAAAAAGATGTAGGAATAGGCTCAGTTGTTACCAAGGGAACTTTACTTGCAAAGTTGATAGGCATAGAAAAAGTTGAAGTTGTTACTCCCATACCTGATTACAATTATCAATTTATTGATTTTAAAAACCAGCAGGTAGATGTTATTATGAAATTGTATGACAATGTGTACAGATATAAAGGTATAGTTAATAGAAGTGAAAAAATAATTGATCCTGCCACAAGGATGATAAATATCTACACAATTGTAAAAAATCCATACAATACAAATCTATATAAAATTCCCCTTTTTATTGGAGCTTTTGTTAATGTAAAATTAAATGGAAAAATGTTTGATAATATTTCTAAAATACCTATTACCGCCATTCATGGAGAAAATGAAATTTGGATTGCAAAAAATCATAAGCTTTTTAGAAAAAGAGTAAAAATTCTTAAAATTAACAGGAATTATGCTTATATTTCAGGTAGTTTTAACAATAACGACCTATTAATTGTTACAAATCTCCCATATGTTTCTAATGGAATGAAAATAAGATATAAAAAAAATTAGAATTGATTTTTTATCTTAATTAAACTAAAATATAATAATGAAAAAAATCAGTTTAAAAAAACTACCTTTTAAATCTTTTATTATCTCAATTGCTATTTTACTTACCATTATTCTATCTGTTTGGATATATTTTGATATTTTTTCTTTTCAAAAGCAGAATCTCAATAAAATAAAAGCTACTGTATTAAATGAAAAAAAAATTTATCTAAAAACTATTGTTTCTTCAATAGTCAATTATATTAACTATCAATCTAATAGCATTGAAAAAAGATTAACAGCTCAGTTAAAAGAGGAGACAAACAAAGCATACAACATAGTCTCTCATTTATACAGCAAATATAAAAATAGTATGCCTAAAGATAAACTTGAAAAACTTATTATAGAATCACTTAGACCTATTAGATACAACAAAGGGCTTGGATACTTTTTTGCATTTAATAGCAAAGGTTTGGAAAAACTTTTTGCTGATAGACCTGAATTTGAAGGGAAAAATTTATTAAATATTAAAGATGCCAAAGGCAACTCTGTGCTTAAAAATATGATTAAAATAGCTAAAACTAAAGGAGAAGGTTTTTATACCTATTACTGGACAAAACCACACACAAATAGCCTCGAATTTAATTATAAAAAAAAGGCATATATTAAATATTTTAAACCACTTGATTTAATTTTAGGCACAGGTCTTTATTATGATGATATTGAAAATTTGGTTAAAGAAATTGTCAAAAACTTTATTAACCAATATAGATTTGGCAAAAATATGGATAATTATGTTTTTGTTGCTAAATTATTAAAAAAAGCCAATAAATTTAAATTAATTCGCCTTGTGAATCCTAACAGCAAAAAATCAACATATAATAAAGAAATTTCTCTTAATATTCAGGATATAAAAGGTAAATTTTTTAGAAAGGAAATGTTAAAAAAATGCCTTACAAAAGGAAGTGGTTTTGTAATTTATTATTATAAAAAACTAAACTCCAATAAAGTATCAGAGAAACTTACATATGTAAAATATTACAAGAAGTGGAACTGGATAATAGGAGCAGGTGTATATTTCTGTGATCTTCACAAAATAATTTTAAAACAGAAAAATGAATTAATAAATTTATTAAACAAAAAATTGATTATTACTTTCTTTATCCTATTCATTGCTTTCTGGCTTGCATTTTATACATTTAGAAGACATAATCAAAAAATAGAATTGGAATTAAACAAACTATTTTCTATTTTAAGGAAAAAAGATTACAATTTTGAACCAAATGAATTTAATATCAAAGAATTTTCAGTAATTGCAAAGAATTTAAAATCTTTTTTTACTAAAATAGAGGAGCAGAATGAAATATTACAAGCATATTACAACAAACCACATATTTTAAATTTTGTTGTTAATGAACAGGGATATTTTGATATGGTCAATAAAAGTTTTGAGCAAATTACAGGTTACTTAGAAAATGAAGCCCAAAAAATGAAATTTTTTGAAATTATCCATCCAGATTTCAAAGAATTGGTAAGAGAAAGAGGTTATAAAAGATTGAAAGGTGAAAATATGCCTCCTGAGTATGATATAAAAATCATTACCAAACATGGAGAAACCAAATGGGTAAAACTTATAAATAACCATATTCATTTAAAAACAAAAAATAAAAATATTTTGCTTGGAACAGCAATTGATATTACAGAGCAAAAGGAATTAATGGAAAAATTAAATGAGCAGTATAATCTTTTTAAAACCTTAATTGATTCTTTAAATATTCCTATATGGATATTTGATGTTGAAAAAAATATTTTCACAATGGTAAATAAATATTTTTATGAATATTTTGAAATTGAAGAAAATATAATTGGCAAACATCCGCAGGAATGCTTTTCTGAAAATATTTACAAAAAGTCATTGGAAGGGAATAAAATAGTTAGAGAAACTAAGAAAAAAATATCTTATGAGAACAGTATAAAATTAAAAAAAGGGGTTAGGAAAATCTTGGTTACTAAAAGCCCTCTCTTTAACAAAGAAGGGGTTGTTATAGGTATTATGGGAATATCTGTTGATTTAACAGAAAAATTGAAAATGGAACGTCTTAAAAATATAGAATCTTTAGGTGTACTTGCAGGTGGAATTGCCCATGATTTTAATAATATTTTAGCTGCAATAATGGGTAATATCAATCTGTTACAAATTTACGTAAAAGAGGATAAACCTTTAAAAATTTTATCAAAATTAGAAAATAGCGTTTTAAGAGCACAGAAACTCACAAAGAAATTATTAACCTTTTCAAAAGGGAGTTTCCTTATAAAAGAATCAGCAAATATAGCAGAGATAGTGAAGGAAGTTTCAGAATTTGTCACAACAGGTACTTCAATTAAGATTGAATACTCTTTAGAAGAAAATTTGCCAGAAATATTAATTGATAAAGAACAATTCAGTGAAGTAATTCATAATATAATTTTAAACGCAAGGCAATCTATGGAAAAAAGTGGTGGCAACTTCATCTATATTTCTATAAATAGAAAATTCATTAATGAAAAATCTATGATAGGTTTAAAAACAGGGGAATATATTGAAATAACAATAGAAGACACTGGAGAAGGTATTAATTATGAAATTATGGAAAATATTTTTGATCCATATTTTACTACAAAAAAAGATGGTTCAGGTCTTGGATTAGCCACAAGTTATTCAATTATAAAACAGCACGGTGGGATTATAAATGTTGAATCAGGAGAGAAAGGTGCAAAATTCAGTATCTACTTACCAGTAATTACTGAGGATAAAGAGAAATCTTTAGTAAAAAAAGATAATAATACCCAGGAAATTGAAAAATATAGAAATAAAAAATTCAATATTCTTGTTCTTGAAGATGAAGAAGATATTAGAAACATGTTAAAAGAGATGATTAATTATTTTGGCTACAATGTTACATTTGCTGCAAATGGTGAGGAAGCTATAGAAATTTTTAAAAATGGCAATTTTGATTTAGTCATTACAGATATAACAATAAAAGGTGGAATGGGTGGTTTGAAAGCAGCTGAAAAAATTAGAGAATATAAAAAAGATATTTACATTGTTGCTTCAACTGGATATACTGATTCAAACATAGCTGAAAATTATCAAAAATATGGTTTTAACAACATTCTCTTAAAACCGTACAATATAGAAAAATTAAAAAAAATTTTTGAAAATTAAGTTGAATTTTAAAAATTTGATAAAATATCAATAAATTTGTAATTTGTCAGGTCAAGATGCAGAGGGGTTAAGGAAGCGAAATTATTTTCAATTGCTGCAAGATCAGTATTGTTACCATTGGGGATGGTTACTGGAGTTCCTGCTATCCAGTAATATTTTTTACCTCTTGGGTCAATATTTTCCACAATAACATCTCTATACGTTCTTTTTCCCTGCTTTGTAATTTTTAATCCCTTTATTTTTTCAACTGGCATATCTGGAACATTTAAATTAAAGAAACAATCTGAAAAATCATCTATTTTCTCAATATATCCCAAAACCTTTTTTAAATAAAAAATAGCTGAGTCATAATGAACGTATTGTGGTCTTTTTTCAAAATCAACATGAATTGATACAGCAACTGATGGTATTTTTAACAGGCAACCTTCCATAGCAGCTGCAACTGTACCAGAGTATGTAATATCATCTCCTAAATTAGCACCATAATTTATTCCAGATACAAGTAGATCAAACTTTATTTTTTCAAAAATTTTATTAACACCAACCATAATACAGTCAGTTGGTGTGCCATCTACTGCAAAATAATTTTTACCATATTCATAAACTCTTAAAGGAAAGTTCATTGTTAATGAATGGGAAGAGCATGACTGCTCTCTTAATGGTGCTATAACAAAAACATTGTGCTCTTTTTCAAAAAATTTTTTAAGGGCAATTAACCCCTCTGATTCTATTCCATCATCATTGGTTATTAGCACATTCATTACTTAATCCAGTACATGTTTTTCAAGAATGTAACAGGTAAAAACTCCTGAAAATACCTTTCTATTCTCTACACTTATCTCAACTTCCACTATATTCTTTTTCCCCTCTTTTTTTATTAAAAATGCCTTAGCCACCATTGTATCATTCACCTTTACAGGTGACCAGAATTTAACCTCAGCACCACCAAGCACAACATTAGGATGATTTACGCAAACCATTGCAGCATAATCTGCTAATCCAAATGTGAAACCACCATGTATAAGACCTTTTTCATCAACCTTCATCTTTTCATTTGCATCTAATTTTACCTTTGAGTAGCCCTCTTTGAGCTCTACAACCACTCCAACAAGCTCTTTATCTGTAAGATTGTGAGTTTGCTGAACAATGTTCATAGTCTCCCCCCTAATCTAAATGCTCCATAAGCAATTTCATAATTTCAGATGCTTTTCCTTTTAAATGAATAGTATTAAGAGAACTGGTTAATGGTGTTTCTTCAAGATTAATCTCAATTATTGGAATATTAGCATTAAAAGCAACATTAGGCAGGTAAGCAGCAGGATAAACCTGAGCTGATGTACCAATAACCATAAAAACATCACAATTTTTTGCTGCTTCATTAGAAACAGACATTATATAAGGATCAATTGGCTCTCCAAAAAATACAACTTCAGGTTTGTATGGGAAATTACATTTTTCACAGTGAGGGATTCTGTTTAATGGAAAATTTTTGATTTCATCTCTTTTCCCACATTTTACACAAATAAGCTTATCCCATACTCCATGATATTCATAAACTATAGAACTACCAGCTAATGAATGTAGAGAATCTATATTTTGTGTTATAATAACAACCTCTTTTCCTTTATCTTCAAGCTGTTTTAATGCTATATGTGCATAATTTGGTTTTTTCCCATTAAGAATTTGATTCATCTCCTTTAACATTTCCCAAACTCTATAGGGATCCCTGTGAAAGGAATCTATATGTGCATAAACAAATGGATCATACTTTTCCCACAAACCACCTTTACTTCTAAAATCTGGAATACCACTTTCAACTGAGATTCCTGCTCCTGTAAGCACTGTTATTTTATCTGCATTTTTTATTAACTCAGCTGCTTTTATTATCTTCCTGTTCATTGCTTTTATCCTCTTCCTTTTCTTTTAAATTTAATAAAAGCTCGTTACTTATTTCCTCTCTTTCTCTAACATGATTTTTAATCTGCTCTATCTGGCTTTCAAGCTCATCTATCTCAATTTCATAATCTTTTATTTCCATTATTAAATCTTTAATTTCATCATCATCAAGAAAATCTTTATCTATATTGTAAAATTCATACACTATTATTCCAAGGTCCTTAAATGCAATATTTTTCTTTTTGCTTAATTTAATAATCCTTAAATTTAATTTGGCAATCTCTACATTATTTTTAATCATTAAAAATATTTTCTTAAAAAATTCAAGAATGTCTTTAATTAAATACATTGGTTCCCCCAAAAGAATTATCCATTTTTTACCATTATAATTTCTGATAAAATACTTATAGCTATTTCAGCTGGTGTCTCGGAATTAATCTTTAAACCTATTGGTGAATAAATTCTCTCTATTTCATTTTTGTCAAAGTTTGCTTTTATAAGCCTTTCTTTAACTGACGATACCCTTTTTTTACTACCAATCATACCAAGATATTTATAAGGCTTTCCAAGAAGTTGTTTAAGTAAAATTTCATCATGTGCATGCTCTCTTGTAACAAGCACAATAAAGGAGTTATTTTTTAAATTTATGTAAGGTAAAATATTGTTAAAATCACAACAAACTACTTTTTCTGCATCTGGGAACCTCTCTTTTGTTGCAAAATCTTCTCTATCATCATAAACATAAATTGAAAAATCACACAGAGCTGCCATTTTACAAAGTGGAATTGCAATATGCCCACCTCCAAAAATATGTAGCTCAGGTGGTGATTTAATTTCCTGAACAAAAATATTCTCTTTAAGATTTGTTTCTCTATAATCTTTTACAATTTCTCTGCTAAAATCTTTTAAATTTCTGCTTAAATAAATTGTATTGCCACTTTGATAATAATGTAACAATTCTTCAAGAAAGCTAATATCATTTTCTCCAAAATACTCCATTAAAACAGTAACCCTACCTCCACATATAACTTCATCACCTGTAAAACTTCTATCTATGATTTTGGATTTTTTTTCTTTAATAAGTTCCAATCCCTCATTAATTATCTCATTCTCTACAGGGCCTCCACCAATTGTGCCGAAAATTTTGCCATTAGGTAGAACAATCATGGAAGTATTCACTCCTCTTGGAGTGGAACCCCTTTTATCAATAATAGTAGCAAGAACAAGCTCTTTAAACTTCTTTAAAGATTCAAGTAATTTATCCCAACTAAATTCCATATATTAACTCCTTAAATTTTTTTCTGCTGGATAAACTTTTAAATTCACAACAGGACAATAAATTGGCAGAGTTGCCCATAACCCTTGCTTTTTCTTTTGAGCTTCTATCATAAAATTCCACCCTGGACATCCCCTGCAAAAATTCACTTCTTTAATTACACATGGCGGTATTTTACTCTTTTTCAATTTATTCTCCAATTTTTTTTAACTAAATACCATTTTCTATAAAAAAAATCAATATAATGATATTTTTCTTGAATTTCATTTAAATTTGTTTTAATTACTATTTATTTTTTATGAGAAATTTTACACATAAACAGGTTTTTAATGGAGATAAATAAAAAGAAATTTATTTTTGTATATGGATTTTTATCTTTACTTTTTATTCTAATAATTGCCTCACTTTACATTTTTCAATTTAAATCTTTAAAAAAAAACATATTCTCCGAGTATCAGGATGTTTATATAGAAAATCGCAAAGCTCACCTTAAAGATATTATTTCCCACATATTTTACGGCATTGAAAATATGAGAGATAAATTACAAAATGATTATTCAAAAATTGTTAATAGACAAGTAGAAACATATTATTCATATTCTGAAGAAATTTTTAAAATTCTAAAACAGAATAAAACAAATATAGAACAAATAAAAAATGAAATTATACAATCATTAAATAATTTTAAGAAGATAAACAACTCAACTTCAGTTTCTCTATTTCTCATAGACCAAAATGGCAACTATTTAATTGCTCCAGAGTTTTCCATTAAACCACAGCAAATCTTAAAACTAAAAAACAAATTCTTTATTGTAAAATATAAAAATTTTACTCCTCTAAATCTCAAAATAGGTGTTATTGCAAATATAAAAAAAGCTGAAGAGAAGATTAAAAAATATGTAATCTCAAATCTATCCAATTACAGGTACGATAGAGAACAGATAGGTTATGTATTTGTAATTGAAATGAAAAATATTCATGGAAAATTAAAGGCTATTAGACTGGTCAATCCAAACAAACCTCCTTCATCAATTGGGAAAGAGATACCAATTAATATTACAGATATTGATGGGAAAATGTTTTTTAAAGAAATGATAGACAAATGTTTTAAAAATGGTGAAGGTTTTGTAAATTACAAATTTAAAATACCAGGTTCAAGCAAAATAGGTGAGAAAATAACTTATGTTAGATATTTAAAAGATTGGCACTGGATAATAGGTACTGGTTTTTATCTTGATATTTTCAAATCCCAGCTAAAAAAAAGGGATAAAACCTTAAACTCTGTTATCAAGCTTTTCAATTATCAATTTCTCACTGGCCTTGTTATTTTTCAATTAATCTTATTTCTCATCTTTTTATACTATATGCTAAAATTTCTGAAAAAAATAGAAATTTATGTGAGAAAAACAGAGGAAAATGAAAAATTTAAGGATACTTTGGTAAATCTTCTGCCAAATCCCTTATTTGTTTTAGATGCAAATGGAGATTTTATTGAGGTAAATTTAAGTTTTGAAAACTTTTTTGGAGTTAGTAGAGAGGATATTTTCAACAATAAAAATCAAAATATTTTAATTTTTAAAAAAATTATGAGAGCAGATATTGAGCTTGAAAAAGATAAAAAATTAAATGGCAAAAATAAAATGATTACTGAATTTGATGTTACAGATGCAAGGGGAGACATAAGAAGAGTTGAAATATACAAATCATTTCTCTACAAAAATAATACATTATCAGGGTTAATTGGCATTATTTTTGATATTACCGACCAGGTGTCAACAACTGAAAAGTTATACAATCAAACAATTAAAGATGAATTAACAGATACATTCAATAGAAGATACTTATCTCACATTTTTCCCATTGAAAAGGAGAGAGCAGAGAGAAATAACTATGACCTATCATTGATAATGTTTGATATTGATCATTTTAAAAAAATTAATGATAACTTTGGTCATCAAACAGGTGATAAAGTGTTAAAAAAACTTTCTAAATTAGTAAAATCAAATATTAGAAGCTATGACTATCTTTTCAGAATAGGAGGAGAGGAGTTTGTTATACTTGTTATAAAATCTGACCTCAATAATAGCTATAATATAGCCCAAAAATTAAGAAAAACCGTTGCAAATTACAAATTTGACAGCAGATTTAAAGTTACCATAAGTCTTGGAGTTACAGAGGTTAAGAAAGACGATACATTGGAAAGTTCAATAAAAAGAGCTGACTCAGCACTTTACAGAGCTAAAAATAGTGGTAGAAATAGAGTTGAAAAAGAGTAGCAGTTTCATTAACCTATACCAATTATTAAAAAAAATTTTGTTGACAAAAAGCGAGATTTGTATAAAGTATATTTAATTTTTTTATAAAAAATTTAAAGGAGTGAAAAATGAGCGCAAAGATTATTAAAGGTATGCCCATTGCAGAAGAGATTAGAAAAGAGATAATTCAAGAATCTGAAAATCTTAAAGCCAAAGGTATTGAACCCAAGCTTGCTGTTATTCTTGTTGGTGGGGATCCAGCAAGTGTCTGGTATGCAAAATCCAAAATAAAAGTTGGGGATAAAGTTGGTGTTAAAGTTGAGCTTACTGAAATGCCAGAAGACACTAAAGAGGAAGATTTAATTAAATTCATTGAAAATCTAAATAATGATAAAAATGTACATGGTATATTAGTTGAACTTCCTTTACCCAAACATATTGCTAAAGAAAAAGTTATGAATGCCATTTTACCTGTTAAAGATGTTGATGGAGTTACTGCTGTTAACAGAGGTTACATTTTTGGGGGACAGGATGATTTAGCATTAATTCCAGCCACTCCTTTAAGCTGCATTGAACTTATTCAAAGATCAGGAATAGAATTAAAAGGTAAGAGAGTTGCCCTAATAGGTAGAGGAGATACTGTTGGAAGACCCCTTGCATCACTTCTCATAACAAGACATGCCACTATTACAGTATGCCACACAAGGACAGTTGATATGCCATCAATTACTAAAAATGCTGAAATTATTGTTGCTGCTGCTGGAAGAAAGGGCCTTGTTACAAAAGATATGGTATCACCTGGTACTGTTGTAATTGATGCAGGGATTAATGAAATTACCAAGGAAGATGGCTCTACTGGAATAGTTGGAGACGTTGATTTTGATGCTGTTAAAGAAGTTGCTGCTGCTATTACACCTGTTCCAGGTGGAGTTGGCTCTCTTACTACCACAATTATTATGGGAAATGTTTTAAAAGCTATTAAATTACAGGGTCTTGCATAAATATATAAGGAGGATATTATGAGTCTTTATGAAAAAAGTATAAATGAATTTCTTGAAGTTGCTTCTTCAAGCAGTCCAACTCCTGGTGGTGGGAATGTATCAGCAGTTGCTGCTACAAATGCTGCTGCTATGGTATGTATGGTAGCAAATCTCACCATTGGCAAAAAAGGATATGAAGAGTATCAGGATCAGGCAAAAGAAATTCTTGAAAAAGCTACTGCTTTAAGGGAAAAATTAAAAGAATTAACTCAAAAAGATATTGATGCTTTCAATGAATATATGGCTGTTTTTAGAATGCCTAAAAATACAGATGAAGAAAAAGAGAAAAGGAAAGCTGCTCTCCAGCAAGCTGCTAAAAATGCTACACTTGTTCCTCTTGAAATTTCAAAAACATGCCTTGATATTTTAGTGGAAGCTGAAAAACTTTCCAAATTTGGAAATAAAATGGCAATTAGTGATGTTGGTGTTGCTGCTTACATTGCAGAAGCATGTGTTAAAGCTGCAATGTACAGTGTTGACATTAATGTTCCTACAATTAAAGATAAAGAATTTGTTGAAAATGTTTTAAATGAAAGAGCTCAAATTTTTACAAAAGCAGAAGAGCTAAAAGTTCTTACACTTGCAAATGTAAATTATTGCATGGCTGGATAATCGGGTGCTCTTAAGCACCCAATTTTAACAAAGGAGGTTATAATCATGTCAATTTCAAAAAAGATAAATACATTCATGGAAAAATCATCCTGGATAAGAAAAATGTTTGAAGAGGGGATGAAATTAAAGCAGGAGTTTGGTGCAGAAAATGTTTTTGATTTTTCACTTGGCAATCCAAATTTGGAACCTCCTTTGAAATTTAAGGATACTATTAATAATTTACTTTCAAATGAACCTGAAGGTATGCATAGATATATGCCAAATGCAGGTTTTCCATTTGTAAGGGAGAAAATTGCAGATTATATAAACAAAAATGAAGGTACAAATCTTGATGCAAATTCAATAATTATGTGTTGCGGAGCAGGTGCTGGTTTAAATGTGGTTTTAAAGGCTTTGCTTGACCAAGGTGATGAAGTTTTAACTATAGCACCATTTTTTGTTGAATACAATTTTTATGCTGACAATAATGGCGGAGTACTTAAATTAGCTCAAAGCAATGAAGATTTTTCTTTAAATTTCAATGAAATAGAAAATAGTATTAATGAAAAAACAAAAGCTATTATTATTAACAGCCCCAACAATCCTACAGGCAGAATATATTATCAAGACGAGATTAATAAACTTGCAGAAATTCTTGAAAGAAAAAGCAGAGAGTTTAACAGAACTATCTACCTTATATCAGATGAACCTTATAAAAAACTTGTTTTTGAGAATATTACTCTACCTTCTATTTTAAAATCATATAAGAACTCAATTATTATTTACTCTTTCTCCAAGGATCTCTCTCTTGCTGGTGAGAGGATTGGTTATATAGCAGTTAATAAAGAAGCTGACGATTATTCCCAGATAATAGATGCTATTATACTTTGCAACAGAATACTTGGGTTTGTTAATGCACCAGCATTAATGCAGAGGGTTGTTGCAGAGTTGCTCAATGAATCAGCTAACCTTGATTTTTATAAAACAAATAGGGATATTCTTTACGATATTGTAACAGATGCTGGATTTAAGTTTAAAAAACCTGAAGGAGCTTTCTATTTCTTTATAAAAGCTCCTATTGATGATGATGTAGAATTTGTAAAGATAGCTCAAAAGTATAAAATCTTAATTGTGCCAGGTAGCGGTTTTGGAAGAAAAGGGTATTTTAGAGTTTCTTACTGTGTGTCAAGAGAAACAATAGAAAACTCAGCAAATGCCTGGAAAGAATTATTAAGCAGTTTTTAATTGGAGATTATTATGTGGTTAGAAAACTTTAAATCAAAATTTAATGGCAAATTCTCAACAGGCTCTTCAATAAAGTCTACATTTAGCCATGATGAATCTCATCATAAATGGGTGGAGCCTGATATAGTTTTTTTTCCAGAATCAGAGCAGGATGTTAGAGATGTTTTGAAATTCGCCAGTGAAAATAAAATCCCTGTTACGCCGTATGGTGCTGGCACGAGTATTGAAGGGAATCCAATACCACTTAAAAGAGGGATTGTAGTAAGTTTTGAAAAAATGAATAAGATAATTAAAGTTTATCCTGATGATATGATGGTTGAAGTTGAGCCTGGTGTTCTATACAAAGATTTAAATAGAGATTTAAGAATCTATGGATTATTTTTCCCACCGGATCCTGGAGCTAATGCTTCAATTGGTGGAATGCTTGCAAATAATGCCAGTGGCACAAGGACAGTTAGGTATGGTGCTACAAAGGACAATGTTTACAAATGTAATGTAGCACTTGCTAATGGAGATATAATTTCTGTTGGGAGCCTTGCAAGAAAATCTTCAAGTGGTTTTGATCTTCTTCATTTATTCATAGGTTCTGAAGGTACCCTTGGCTTATTTACCAAGGCATTTCTTAAACTTCATGGTATTCCTGCAGAAATGTCAGCTGCTGTTGCTTACTTTGACAATGTTGACAATGCTGTTAAAACTGTGTCTGATATTATAATGTCAGGTTTAAATCCCGCAGCTCTTGAATTTATGGATGAGAATGTTATTAAAATGCTCAATGAAAATGAAGAGCTTAACCTTGAAGAGAAGCCATGTATTTTAATGGAATTTCATGGTTCCAATAGAAACTCTCTTGAAGAAGAAATTAAATCTGTTGTTGAAATTTGCAAAGATAACAAAGCAACACATTTTGATAGTGGCGTTGGTATTGATGAAAGGAACAGGTTGTGGGAAGCACGTCATAAAACGTATGAAGTTATTATTAGAACCAACCCTGGCTGGAAAGCAATTATTGTAGATACTGCTGTTCCAATATCAAAATATCCTGAGCTTGTTCTATATGCAAAGGAAGTTACAAAAAATGTCAAAGGTTATATTTTTGGCCATGCTGGTGATGGTAATCTTCACGCTGTACTTGTTGCAGATAAAGAGGATCCCAACTCATGGAAAAAAATTGAAGAAGCTAATGAAAAAATTGTTGATAGAGGTATAGAATTAGGTGGTACAGCTACTGGTGAGCATGGAGTGGGGATTGGAAAAATCAAATATCTGCCAAAAGAATTTGGCGAACCTACAGTAAATTTAATGAAGCAGATTAAAAATTCACTTGATCCAGATAATATTTTAAATCCCGGAAAAATTTTTAAATTCTAAAAGTGTTTTTCTTTTGCTTTTAAATTTTGCATGTAGCCAAAACCAGTTCTCTGGTTTCTCTAAAATAAGTTTAGCTATTTCATCATGAATCTTCTGTGTATTTTCATGTACAAGCTTTTCAAATTTTTCACCATCTTGTTTTAAATTTATCTCTTTATCAAAGTGAAAAATATGCTTACCACCTTGAACTCTTTCTGAATAGCAGAGTAGAACTGGAACATCCAATTTCAGTGCAAGATATGCTGGAGCTGTTGTGCAATAAATTTTTTCACCAAAAAAATCTATTAATGTGGAACTATCTTTTTTTGTCCTCTGATCCATAATAAATCCCACAATTCCACCTTTTTTTAAAGTTTTAAAAATTGCCATAAGAGAGTTTTTACTCTCAATAACTTTCATCCCAAAATTTGTTCTCAACTTAAACAGGAAATTGTTAAAAAATTCAGGTTTCTGCTTTTTCCCAACAGTAAGGATAGTTTTATTAAGAAAAAGTGGAAGCACTACTGGAATTTCCCAATTACCAAAGTGACCATTAATAAGTATGCACCCTTTTCCTCTGCTAAGAACAGAGTCTAAAATTTCAACACCTTTAACAGAGAAAACTTTTTCAAGCTCAGCTTTGCTAAATTTCTCTATTTTAATTAACTCAAGTATATTTCCAATTAAAGATGCATACGAATTTATAATTAATTCTTTTTTCTGATTTTCAGGTATATTAGGTAAAATTTTTTCAATATTGTAATAAGCAATTAAAGTTCTTTTTTTTAGAATTTTATATAAAATTTTACCTAAAAATATAGAAAAAGGATAAATCTTTTCATAAGGGATGAAACTAACAAGAAATGAGAAAAACTGCATTACTCTTTCAATTTAATTGAGTCATCAAATGGTTTTGCTTCCTCTATAAGCATTATTGGAATGTCATCTCTTATTTCATAAACAAGCTTACAATCCTTGCACACAAGGCCATCTTCTTTTTCTGTAAGAAAAAGGTCACCTTTACATTTTGGGCAAGCAAGAATATCAAGAAGTTCCTTTTTTATTGCCACTTCATCCTCCTTAATTTTATTGAAAATCCCCATACTGATGTATGGGGATTTTATAAATTTAATCCTTTTTCTTTTCTGGTGGCTCTATACCCATCCTTTTAGCAACATGATCCCTTCCAAGGAAGAAATTCATCCATGATGAAGTATGGTAAAAATCCCAGTTTGGTGGTGGCACAAGATTATCTTGAATCTGATCCTGCTCATTATATGCTTTTAACCTGTCATATGCCCTAACCCAAACACATTTCTTTTTGTTTGGATAAACTTCACACCAGCCCTGATAGCTTCCACCACAGGCACCGTTTCTCTGGTTTTTAGGGCATTGAGACATTGGACATAGAAATGCAACATCCATTAAAGCACAGTCACCACAATCCATACATTCAAAGTTAGCTACTTTAATAAGATGCTCAAAATATTTGAAAACTTCTTCACCTTTTGTGCCATCAAGTTTATTACATAGCCATCTCATTGGTTTAAAAAGAAATCCATCTGGCTCAAACATTACATCGTGCATAAAACGAGCCATTCTGTACATAAGAGGATTGTCAGGGTCTGCATTCCTTGGAGAAATGCTCTCTTTGTTGAGACCTGTTTCTTCATCTTTTTCAAAGTAGTAAAAACCATTTTCCATTGGAAATTCAAACTCGTGCACATAATCAAGCCAGTTTGGCGCAAGCTCTTCACCTTTTTCAATTACCCATAAAACATCATCTATTGGAATACCATGACCTCCAATGTGAACGCCACTGTAACCCATTCCTTTAAAAAATGCATACATTTTCGCAGCTCTAAGTAATCTTGCTGATTTACCTTTATCATCAGCCTTTCTTTCTTCATCAAGAACTTTAAGAAGCTTATCTGTAACAACGCAACCTGGAATCATATTTTTATTCATCAATCTTCCTGCACCATAAGGTAAAATGTATACATTTCCTATAAGTGGGATATCTGATTTAAAAACTTTTCTAACAACCCATAAAATTTCCTGAAATTTTCTTGCATCATAACCTAACTGAGGAACGATAAATTTTGCACCAGCATCTATTTTCTTTTTTAGTTTGTAATATTGGATCATCTGCTCTGATTCAAGCTGTTTAAAAGGAGAACCAGCAGCTCCTGCAAAAAAATTAGTAGGCTGATTTTTAATCATGCCTCTCATGCCAGGATATTCAAGACCTTTATTCATTTCTTCAATTAATTGCAGTACATGAATAGGATCAAGATCAAATACAGGCCTTGACCTACCTTTAAAACCAGAAACAGGATAGTCACCAGTCATTACAAGTAGATTATAAACCCCTGCCCTTTCAAGACCATATAGTAATGCTTCTATCTCGTTTCTGCTCTTATCTTTACAGGTAAAGTGAACAAGAGGGTCAATACCAAGATTTTTTACTTCCACTCCAAGCATCTCAGCTGAAATAGCAGGATTCCCACCAGGGTTATCTGTTATTGTTAGCGCATGAATTTTACCACTTTTAGCTGCAGCTTCTGCTGATTTTATAAGTGTCTCCTGTGCTTTTTCAAAAGCACCTCTACCAGGAACTAATTCCCAGGTAACTGAAAAAGTATCTGGGTCTAATAAGCTCTCTTTAAATAAATTTTTTTTCTCCTCCATTTTATTCCCCCAAAATGTTTGTATTTGAAACTTGTTGAAAATTAATTTTTTTTGACACGATTCATTCGCAAAAAACAGAAAAAAAGTCAAGAAAATTATAAAAAATTCTTGATAATTGTTTCAAAATTTTATATTGGTTTAAAAAAATTTTAAAGGATTAAACAATGAAAAAGATTATGCTTATTGACGATGAGCCAGATGTCCTTGAAATATTAAAAGAATTTTTAGAATTTCTACAATTTAAAGTTTCAATTTTTGAACATCCCAATGAAGCATTACAACAATTCCTCTCTGAGCATTACGATATTATTATTACAGATATAAACCTTCCTGAAATAGATGGATTTGAACTTATTAAAAAATTTAGACAGATTGACACAACTATCCCGATAATTGTAATATCAGGATATATAGATGAAGTAAAAAAAGAGCAGATTTTAAATATAGGTGCCAATGGTTATCTTGAAAAGCCATTTAACTTAAAACAATTACAGAGCACAATTGAAAATATTTATAGTGGAGAGGAAAGTTGCAAAACTCAGATAGCGTAAAAAAATTAACCTGCCAGAAATATGGCAAAGAAATCCCTGTAACTGGATCAATTAAATGCCTTGCTCCAGATAAGCCCTGCAAATTCAGGCTTGAGTGTCCAATTTATATGATTTGGAAAAATGAGGTTTAATTATGGCTATTATTACAATTTCCCGTCAATATGCATCTGAAGGTAAATTTTTTGCTCAGGACCTTGCAAGAGCATTAAATTATTCATATGTTGATAAAGAAATTTATAAAAAAGTTGCAGAAAAAGAGAATTTATCAATTGACGAGCTTAAAGCATTAGAAAGCATTACTGGACTTGGTATTGATTTTTTTCAAAAGTTAATAGACAATGATTATATTAAACGGATTGTTGGCAAAAAAGATTTAACATTTGAACATAATGAAGTTATTGAAGCTATTAATAAAACCATTATAGAATTTGCTAAGAAAGGGAATGTTGTTATTGTTGGAAGGGCAAGTCAATGTATTTTAAAGGAGTTTCTAAATACCTTTCATATTAAAATTGTTAGAGAATTTCAGGAAAGAGTTGAGTTACTAATGAAACGTGGAATCACAAAAGATGGTGCAATTTCCACTATTAAAAGAAAAGATGAGGAACGTAAAAATTATATTAAAAAATTCTACAACTGCAACTGGGAAGCACCAGAGTTATACCATATTACCATTAATCTTACAAAAGTTAATTATAAAAAAGGGATAGAAATTGTTAAAAATTTAATCTCTTAAAGATAGGTTGGCAAAAAATCAAGTCCCCTATTTTCTGGCAATCCATACATAACATTCATATTTTGAATTGCCTGGCCTGAAGCACCTTTTACAATGTTATCTATAACAGATACAATAATAAGTTGATTCTTTGGTTTTACAAGTTTTAATCCAATAAAGCAAAAATTAGATGCTTTAACCATTGCAGTTGATGGCAGAACATTTTTAGGTAAAACCTTAACAAAATATTCATTTCTATATGTATCATTGTATAAGTTTCTTATTTTAGATTCATCTAAATCCTCTTTCAAAGTAACATAAATAGTTGATAATATTCCTCTATTTATGGGCAAAAGGTGTGGAGTAAAAGTAACATTTAAAGGTATGTTGTATAATTCACTGAATTTCTCCTCAATTTCTGGCTCATGCCTATGGGCACCAACACCATAAGCTGAAAAATTGTCATTAACTTCTGTGAAAATTGTCTTTAATGATGGATTACGTCCTGCACCTGTTACTCCAGATTTAGAGTCAACAATTATATTCTCATTAATCTCTATTTTTCCTTTTAAAATTGGATAAATACCAAGAATTGCACTTGTAGGATAACAACCAGGATTTGCAACCAAATTAGCTCCCTTTATCCTTTCTCTGTATAGTTCAGGTAATCCATAAACAGACTTTTTGGCAATATCTCTTTCCTCATGTTCACAATACCATTTTTCATAAGTTTCAATATTAGAAAATCTAAAATCAGCACTTAAATCAATGACTTTTTTATTTAAAGAAATAAATTCCTTAACTATTTTCATTGATGCCCTATGAGGTAAAGCTGTAAAAATTAGATCACTTTCCTTGGCAATTTTTTCAATATCAAGATTGGTAAATATAATATTCTCTGTTGAAAAAAAAGTTGGATAAAGGTCTTGAATTGAAATTTCTTCTGATTCAGATTTTCTTGAAGTAATAAATGATATTTTACAATTTGGATGATTATTTAAAATTCTAATTAATTCAAATCCAGTGTAACCTGTGGCTCCAATAATTGATACTTTTATTTTCATAATAATAAAAAAATTCTCCATCAATTATGATGGAGAATTTAAAAGTTGAATTATCTTTTAGAAAATTGAGGACTTTTTCTTGCTTTCTTTTTGCCGTATTTTTTTCTTTCAACAACTCTTGGATCCCTTGTAAGAAATCCTGCTTTTTTAAGTACTGGTCTTAAATCAAAGTTATACTCTGTTAAAGCTTTGGCAATACCATGTCTAATTGCACCTGCTTGACCTGATAAGCCACCACCATGAACATTAATTTTAAAATCAAACTTACCATATGTGTCTGTTAATTCAAGAGGTTGCTTAATAATCATCTTTAACGTTTCTCTTGGAATATATTCATCGAGATTTTTACCATTAATTATAATATTACCTTTTCCCGGCTCCATCCAAACTCTTGCCACAGCATCTTTTCTTTTACCTGTTGCGTAGTATCTTGTAGCCATTCATTATACTCCTTTAGATTTCTAATTTCTCAGGCATCTGAGCTTCATGTGGATGCTCTGAGCCTGCATAAACTTTTAATTTTTTAAACATCTTTCTACCTAATTTATTTTTAGGTAACATTCCTTTTACAGCTTTTTTAATAATTTCTTCAGGCTTTTTCTCAAGAAGTTTCTTAGCAGTTATCTCTTTAATTCCACCTATATAACCTGTATGTTTGTAATATTTCTTGTTTTCAAGTTTCTTTCCTGTAAAACGCATTTTGTCAGCATTAATTATAACTACAAAATCTCCTGTATCAACATGTGGTGTGTAAATAACTTTATTTTTACCTCTAAGAATTGCTGCTACTTTTGACGCAACTCTACCAACAATTTTATCTTCTGCATCAACAATCCACCATTTTCTTTCAACTTCTTCCTTTTTTGCCATAAAAGTCTTCATTTATTTACTCCTGATTTTGTTATTACTTTTTTAAAGGGAGAATCCCGTTAATATAAGAAGCAATAAATGTCAAGTAATTTTTTTTATACATTATTTATATTCTTTTCTTAAATTAAAAAAAATTAAAAATTTTTAAAAATTCTATTGACATTGTATACAAGATTGGTTAAATAAGAATATCTTTTATTAATAAAAAAATAAAAACTAATTCAAAAGGAGGAAAAGCATGAAGAAGGTAAAGATGATGTTGGTTGCTTTATTCTGTATTTTAGTAGTTCCATTTGCTTTAAGTGCAGCTGACATTCAAATTCATGGTGATTTCAACAACAGATTTATGCTTGGTAGCAACCATGACGAATGGTTCAATGGCAGCGGAGGCGGCCCTATTGACAAAAGCTCTAACTACAATTTTTGGGGTGAAGCAAAGTACAGAAACTGGTTTGATTATTCAACCAATGAAGGTAAAGTAAAAGGTGTTTGGGCATGGGAAATTGGTGGCCTCGAATATGGTAAAGACACCTCTTCTGTTGGTAAAAGTAATGGTGGAGGATTTTCTGGTGATGCCATCAACATTGAAACAAGATGGTTATACACAGACTTTAGGCTCCCATGGAATGATAAACTTGGTATGAAAATGGGTTTATTTGCTCTTAAACTCAACAAATATTTTTGGACAGAAACTCAAATGGGAGTACAGCTCTATGGAGATTTAGGTGCTACAAAATTTATCCTTGGCTGGTCAAGACCTCATGAATACAGAAGCACAACTCACAATGATGATACAACAAGCCTTGATAGCTACTATGTAAGAGTTGACTTTAAGCCTGCTGACAATTTTAAAATGAATTTATGGGCAGATTATTCATACAGAAATCTTGACAGCTCTGCTGGTCCTGTTGCAGTTACAGCAAGCAGAGGTGAATGGTATGAATTAAAGAGAATGAAAAATGCTGATATCAGCGTAATAGCTCTTGGAGCAAGTGGTAGTTTCAAATCAGGTAATATCTTTGGTAGTTTTGATTTAATCTATGAAGGTGGAAGCATTGATAAAGTTACATTTACAGATTATGCAGGTGTTAGCAAAACTGATAATTTTGATTTAAATGCATGGTTTGGAAGATTGGATTTAGGATATAGCTTTGGTAATGCTAAATTAAAGTATACTTTCTGGTATGCATCAGGTGATGATGATCCAGATGACAGTGATTTTAATGCATATATGTCTGTAGATGTTGATATTTGTAATAGTGTTACTTTAATGGAA
>CAZIZE010000054.1:0-17816 GCA_964543655.1 uncultured bacterium | reverse complement strand
ATATCTCTTCCAATGTCTGTATTTCATCTATAATGATTATTGGCCTATTTTCCTTCGCTATCTCCTGAAGCTCTCCCGCCATTACCTTAAACAAATCCCTCTTCCTCTCTCTAGCCTCTTCTAATTTTCTCCCTTCTATCTCAAATATCCCTATATTTATCCTTGCGTTTATTTCTTCTGTTTTCTTACTTTTCTCAGGTGCTGGTTTTACAAATGCTTCTATAAAACTATCATAGCTGCTTATTAAGTATTCCCTTAAATTCATATATCTTATCCAATAATTCTTTTTAGGTATAAATTTCCAGAAATCTTCAAATAATTCATTCTCTACCACATACTCTATAATTGTTGTTTTACCACTTGATTTGGGACCATATATCCAAAGTATTTCATCAGGAATTTTTTCAAACCAGTCAATAAAAAATTTTATTTCTTTTTCTCTGTCTATTAATTTTTTCTGTCTAAAATATCTTGTCATGGTTATCTCCTACATATTAGTCGTTGTAATTTATGGTAATTTGTTGTTAGTTTATGGTTAGTTAATTGTTAGTTGGTAGTTAGTTTGTTGTTAGTTATAAATGTTAATGCATTAATCCGTATATGTGATAATGGGTAAAAGCGATAATGCGTTAATCATAAGCACTTTCATTCATTTTTCATTGCTTTACCACTAACTACTCACTACTCACTACTAACTATTTATACACACTAAATTAAAACACCCCCATTATTTTAAAAAATGCTCCTAATACCCCCAATACTGAAACACCTATTGCTATTGAAAACATTTTTAATGTAAAACCTCTTAATTCATTATCTCTATTGTCAAGCTTATCAGATAATTTATCTATTGATGCTATAATTTGTTCAAATCTTTTATCTACTTAAATATCTAAAACCATTATTTACCATAGCCAAAGTAAATGTCAAGATATAATACGATATATTATAAAAAATTCAGCTTAAATAAAACTTTTAAATTTGATATGCAATTACTAATTATTTTAGAAATGAATTTTAAAAAAAAAGAGCGTTGAAACCAACGCTCTTTTTCTTAGTGGATAGCTTTCCAAGAAATTGAATATTTAAAAGTATCAGGGGAGAGATAATCTATTTTTTTACCATCCACTTCTGCATATGGATACATAAAATAATTTAGAGGTGCATTTTTTTGAGGTGGATTTAACGTAATGTCTTTCCCTGTTGAAAGCTTTATCCTGTATGGCTCTATTCCGTTCCAGTAAAATTTTACATAATGTTTTGTTTTTTCACTATTCCATGAAAGCTTTTCTATTAACATCATCTTTCTTACATCTGCCGGGTCAACACTGTACCAGCCATAACCAGGAATATAAAATTGCGCCCAACAGTGATATCCCTTGGTAATATTCTGAGAATCCTTTTTCCCAAGCCTTAATCCAAAAATCTCTCTTGCTGGAATGCCTGCTGCTCTACATAGAGATACAAAAATTGTGCTTAAATCTGCACATTTTCCACCTGGGTCTTTCAATAATTTACATAGACAACCCTGTCCACATCCTCTTGTTTTTGGATTTCTATATGTATGTTTACAAACCCACATATATATTGCTCTTGCTTTCTCTGGAATTGTTTTTTTACCTTTAATAATTTTTTTTACAAAATCTTTCACAATACTATTAATTGGTGCAAGTTTTGCCCCCTCTAAATATATTTTAAAATCTTTTTTATTCCATGGAAGCTCTTTTGATGGATATTTATAATTTTTAATATATCTTCTTTTTGCTTTAAATGAAAAAGTTAAGACTTTTTTTGGAGAATTTTTATCCCATTCAGCATAGTAAAGTATATTTCCATACTTTTTCTCTGTATAAACTCCACCTTTTTTAAAATTTCCACTAATTTTAACATCAGTAATATCCTGATATTTGCTGGAAACAGGATAGGGAAACCATAGCCTAACTTTTTTTGCATTACTATACCTTGATAGATCAAATTTCATTGTAACAATTCCTGATACATAATTTGGTGTGGCATAAAGAGAAACTGTAAAAAAAAGAGCAGTTACTAATAATAAAAATCTTCTCATAACAACCTCCTAAATTTATTTCTTATTTAGATTAGGAAAATAGAAGAAATACTTTGGTATGTCAAATTGAAAATTATTATGATTTTTCTTAAATCTATAACAAATTTTTATAATAAGTAAAAAATAGAAATATCAACTGCCCACTAATACAAGTTTACAGTTCAAAATTCATAGTTCAAGGTTAAAAGATGTTATAATAACAACAATTTAAGAATAGTTCAAATGTCATTTCAAATAGAAAATTGTATAATACAAAACCAAATATAAAATCCAACTGCAATCTTTTTATAACTGCTCCTATTTAGCATAAAAACAGTCATTTTGAGGGCATTAGCCCAAAAAATCTCTTGATTTAAGGTTGGTTTTGTACAAATAATGATATTAAAGCAAAATAACCTATTAAAATAACAGCTTTTATTAAAACCTTACAATTTTTCTTTGAAATGACATCTAAAATATTGTTAAGTTGTTATTAAAGCATCTTTCAACGTTGAACTGTGAGCTTGTATTAGAGCCTTTTGAAAATTTTTATGAAATTTTAGATTTATTTTTCTATACTATACTCACCCTACAAACTCCGCACTACTTTTATATCACCTAATTTAACATACCCATCTTTTGAAAGAAAAGTTCTCATTACATTATTTTGAAGCTGGTTTGATATTGCTTTGAAAACAATTTCTGGTGTAATACACTTTTTGCATTTCTGCTCTTTACAAATAAAATTAGCATTACATGGATAGCATTTTATATCAGGAAAAATCACAATATTATCAGGAGAGTATGGATATGTATGAAAATGATAGGCATTTCCAAGAAAAATAGTAACAATTGTAATCTTTGTAAGTGATGCCAAATGAGCTATTGACGTATCACCAGAAATTAAAATATCACTATTCTGAATTAAATTTTTTAATTCTAATAAATCCTTTTTTCCAGATAAATTTTCTATCTTTATTCCACATGTTTTTAAACTTTCACAAATCTTCTGATTTTCTCCTGCTTCACTTTTGCTTCCAGTAATATAAAACTCTGCATTTCCTTTAAAGTAATTGAAAATCAGCTTAGTTAACTGTGTAAAATTTTCAATTCCCCATTTTTTTTCCTCTCTACTTGCACCTGGATGCAAAATCACTTTAAATTTTTCTCTGTTACTATAATCTTTTATTGACACAGAGGGAAAATATGGAAGCCCCAAACCTCTTAGTAACATTTCTATTAAATTAACTTTAAAATTAGGATTTTCAAGATTAAGAAAAAGCTCTTTAAAATATCTGTTTTCTATTTTTATTTCACCTGAATTTTTTAATTGCGCGCCTATCACATCATCTGAAAGCAAACTTGCAACTATTGCCCCTAACCTTGAAAAATTTAAATTTATTACTCTATCAAATTTATTTTCTTTCAATTTTCTTAAAATATTTTTTAAATAAATAAACCCTTTGGAAATTTTATTATTTTTAAAATTTTGGTATAATGTAAAATAATCAATAGCAATAACTTCTTCAATATATTCCTCAATAAGTTTCAATGAAGAAGCATGGATATTATTTGTCAAATAAAATATCCTGCTATCTGGAGAAGTTCTAATAATAGAATTGACTATATGAAAAGTTTGAATTATATCACCTGTTCTTTGAAAATTTAAAATTAAAATTTTCATTTTATTACAATAACATGAAAATAGTGAGTTGTAAATTTCAATTTTTTTTGATAAACATTATTTATGAATAAAGGCAAGTTTGGTGAAACCCTTGCAAAAAATTATTTGAAAAATAAAGGTTACAATATTATATCTGAAAATTACCGTACAAGGTTTGGTGAAATTGATATTATTGCTGAAAAATCAGATACTATTATTTTTGTTGAGGTAAAATATAGGACAAATAAAAATTTTGGCAGAGCAGAAGAAAGCATTAACAGTTTTAAACTTGAAAGAATAAAAAGCTCTGCTTTGCACTTTCTAAAAACCTGCAAGAAAAATTACAAAAATTTCAGGATAGATATTGTCGCTATTAATAATTTTGAAGAATTAAAAATAAATCATTATAAAAACATAGAAATTTAATGAATATTCAGGAGTATTTCAATAATTTTTTTAAAGAAAATTTAACTTTTTTAGAAAAAGAGATTATCAAACTTGCAAAGGCATCAAAAACACCTTTTTTAAATGAATTAAAAGCACAATTTTTAGAAACAATTGTTACTATTAAATCACCATTAAGAGTTTTAGAAATTGGCACAGGTAGTGGCTATTCCACATACAAAATTTTAAAAGCACTTCCAAATGATGCTAAATTAATTAGTATTGATTACAATTTTCATAGAATTGACTATTTTTATGAAAATATATTTAAAAAGTTACCAGAAAATTTAAAAGATAAATTAAATATTTTTCCAGTTGAAAGCTTTTATGCTATAAAAATTTTTCAAAAAATAGGTGAAACTTTTGATTTTATTTTCATTGATGCAATTAAAAGAGAGTATATTCAATATTTCATTGAAGTTGATAAAATATTGAATAAAGATGGTATCCTATTATTTGATAATATTAGTTACAATATGCAAATAATTAATGTTGAAGCAAAAAGAAGTAAAAACTATCTCAAAGGAATCAGTCTTGTTAATGAATTTAATAAACAATTAGTATTAAATAAAAATTACAAAACATCATTAATCTCAATAGGAGATGGCATGAGCCTATCGGTAAAAATCAAATGATTACCATACTTTTTGATGTTGACAATACACTTTACCCTAAAAACATTGGTCTTTTTAATGTTGTTGATAAAAAAATTAACCAATATTTAAAAGATATTGTGGGCATTCCTGAAACAGATGTTAATAAAGTTAGGAAAGATTATCTTGAAAAATATGGAACAACTTTAAATGGATTAATAAAACATCATAATATTAATCCAGTTCATTACCTTGAATATGTTCATAATGTTGATTTGGAAAATTATATTAAAGTAAATCACAGATTAAAAAACTTTTTAAAAAAAAGTAAATACAGAAATATAATTTTCTCAAATGCTTATTTACCATACATTAAAAAAATTCTAAAATTAATGGAAATTGAAGAGTATTTTGAAGATATTTTTGATATTACAAAATTAAACTATACACCAAAACCATTATTAGAAGCATATTTAAGTATAATAAATGCCAAAGCTCTAATCCCGGAGAAAACTTTTTTTATTGATGATTCATCAAAAAACCTTTTATCAGCAAAAAAAATCGGTTTCAAAACCTGTTATATAAGTGAAATAGTTAATACTGAATTTGATTTTAATATAAAAAATATTCATGAAATAGAATTTTTTTTATAGAAATATGTTGACTTTTAATTTTTTTTAATTTATTTAAAATGAAATCAAGAAAGACACATCCAATAGAGAAGTCTTTTTATATCATATATCGTTACTTTGAAAATAATTCTTATATCCTGAAATGAAGGAATTTTATATAATCAAAACAACTATTTTATAGTATGGAGGAAGTAGAAAAAATGAATCTTAATGAGTTAAAATTAAAACCTGTTGCTGAACTTCATCAAATAGCAGAGCATCTTAATATTGAAAGCTATTCACTATTAACAAAACAGGAGCTTATATTTAACATTTTAAAAACCTATGCAGAAAAAAATGGTAACATTTACGGTGGTGGTGTTCTTGAAGTATTACCAGATGGATTTGGATTTTTAAGGTCAGCTGATTACAATTACAGACCAGGCCCAGATGATATTTATGTATCACCTTCACAAATTAGAAAGTTTGGAATGAAAACTGGTCACACAGTTGAAGGTCAAATTAGACCACCAAAAGAAGCTGAAAAATATTTTGCACTTTTGAAAGTTGAATCAGTTAGTGGAGAACCACCTGAATCTATTAAAGCTAAAATTTTATTTGACAACCTTACTCCTCTGCATCCAAATGAAAAAATTAATCTTGAAACCCAGCCAAATGTGATTTCCACAAGAATTATGGATATCTTAACTCCAATTGGGAAAGGACAGAGAGGTCTTATAGTTGCACCACCTCGTACTGGTAAAACTGTTCTTTTACAGCAAATAGCTAATTCAATTACAACTAACCATCCTGAGATATTTTTAATAGTGCTGCTCATAGATGAAAGGCCAGAAGAAGTTACTGAAATGATGAGGACAGTTAAAGGTGAAGTTATTAGCTCCACTTTTGATGAGCCAGTTGAAAGGCATGTACAAGTTGCTGAAATTGTTATAGAACGTGCAAGACGGCTTGTAGAATGCAAAAAAGATGTTGTTATTTTGCTTGACAGTATCACAAGGCTTGCAAGAGCTTACAACTCTATTACACCTGTAAGTGGTAAGGTATTATCTGGTGGTATTGATGCTACAGCTCTTTATAAACCAAAGCGTTTCTTTGGTGCAGCAAGAAACATTGAAGAGGGTGGCAGCCTTACTATCATTGCCACAGCACTTATTGAAACAGGTAGTAGAATGGATGATGTAATTTTCGAAGAATTTAAAGGCACTGGAAATATGGAAGTGCATCTTGACAGAAATCTTGCAAATAAAAGAGTTTTTCCAGCAATTAATGTTAATGCATCAGGTACAAGAAAAGAGGAATTGCTGCTTGACAAAGATGTTTTACCAAGAATCTGGCTGTTGAGAAAGGTTCTTGATAGAATGGACTCAGTTTCAGCAATGGAATTTCTTATAGAAAAAATTTCAGAAACCACCACAAATGAAGAGTTTCTAAGGAGTATGAATCAGTAGTGGAATTACTTTCACCAGCAGGCAATTTGCAAGCTCTCGTTGCAGCAGTTAATTCAGGAGCTGACTCAATATACCTTGGTTTAAAAGAATTCAGTGCAAGAGCATTTGCATCTAATTTTTCAATTGAGCAAATTCCATCAATTTACTCTTATTTAAAATCCAATGGAATAAAGCTTTATATAGCAATTAACACTTTAATCAAGGAGATAGAGTTAAATAAACTGATAAAATATCTATCTATTTTATCAAAAATCGGTGTTGATGCAATTATTGTACAAGATTTTGGTATTGTTAATATTGTTAATGACTTATTTCCCACATTAAAACTTCACTCAAGTACTCAAATGACAAATTTAAACTCTTATGATATAAAATTTTTAGAAAAATTAAATTTCAAAAGGGTTATTCTTGATAGGCAACTTTTTTTTGAAGAAATCAAATTAATTAAAAATAACTCCTCTATTGAAATTGAAATATTCATTCATGGTGCTTTATGCTACTCATTTGCAGGCCAATGCTACTTTAGCTCATTTTTAGGTAGCCAGAGTGCTAACCGTGGCAGATGCACCCAGCCTTGTAGAAGAGCATACATTTTAAACAGGCAGAAAAAAGGCTATTTTTTTTCACCTAATGATTTAAGCTCAATAAACAATTTTGAGCAATTACTACATTTAGGTATTGACTCCTTTAAAATTGAAGGGAGAATGAAAAATGAACAATATGTTTCAAATGTTACAAGAGCATACAGGATTTTAATTGATTATTACAAAAAAAATGGTAAATTATCTGAAAACATTAAAAAAGAAGCTAAAAATTTTATTAGAAATAGCCTGGGGAGAAAAACAACTCCTGGAATATATTTTAATTCTAAATCAATAGTAGAGCCTAATCTCTCTGGTGCAACTGGCTTATTTTTAGGAAAAACCATTGAATCATCAAATAGATTTATTGTTTTTAAAACCGGTAGCAACTTAAAAATAGGTGACAGAGTTAGAATCCAAGATTTACAAAAAACAGTTAAAATCAACAAGATTATTGTGAAAAATAGAATAAGTAATTCTGCAAAAAAAGGTGAAATTGTAAAAATTCCCCTTTCAGAGCGTATAACTATCAGAAAAAACTCCCTTATTTTTAAAGTTTCATCAAAAATTGATATTGATATTCCACCATCTTTAAATAGAGTAAAAAATATAAATGTTAAAGATTTTGACCTGCCACAGATTAAAGAGATTAACAAACATAATAAGGAATATTACTTTAAAATTTCAAATATTAAGGATATTCTATCTTTCCCTGATAATACAAAAGATTATCTGATTTTGCCAGTTAATCAGGCAAATGAGCTTTATTTGGTTAAAAAGAAGATAGAGAAATTAAAAAACAATATTATATTTGAGCTTCCTTTATTTATCTTTGAAAAAGAGCTTGAAAAATTTCATAAAATAATAGAGGATTTAACAACTTACGGTTTTTTTAAGTTTTTTATTAATTCAAAAAGCCACCTTCAATTTTTTAAAAATATTAATAAAACTTTCTTAATATTATCAGAGCGCTTACATATTGCAAACTCATATTCCGCTGATTTATTCTTAAAAGAAAAAGTAAACAGAGTTGTGTTGGATTTTGAAAATGATAAAGAAAACCTGCTTAACTTTAAGCTGAAAAATAGTGCAATTATAACACTTTATTCAAATTTTCCTCTTCTAATTTCAAGAATAGACAATGGCTTAAAAAGTAATAGCGAAGTTATGGACAACAAAAAAGAATCTTTTATAATTAGAAGGAAAAAGGGGCTTGTACAAATATTTCACAAACAACCATTTAATATAGTTGAAAACAAAAATGAACTTGAAAATATGGGATTTTCAAAATTTTTATTTGATATTTCAAATTTCAGATATTATAAAAAATCATTAAAAGAGTTTTGCATCAAATTAAAGGCAGGAAAAGTTCAAACAGGAAAAGATTTTAATTATAGCTATGGTTGGCAATAGTAAAAGTTGGTAATGAAAAGCTGAAATTTTTTAATAAATGATGGTTTAAAATTGCACAATAATTCCAAAAAAGTCATTCTGCCCCAGACAGAGCGAGTAGGAAGAGTCCTGCATAAATTTATTTTATAAAATTTTGTTTTTTATTTTGAATTAAATTAAAAGCAACTTTTAAATATAAGCTACAACAAAGGAGGAAAGTTCATGGCATGGTATGATGAAGATTATAATAAAGAGAAATTTAGCAAAAATAATAAAATTGATTTTGAAAAATTTAAACATATAAAAATCAATTTTCCTAAAGCGTCCAATCTATTGATAATCCTTTTGCTTGCCTGGCTTGCATCTGGATTTTACATAGTTGACCCACAGCAAGTTGGTGTTGTTAAAAGATTCGGCAAATATGTTTACACTGTTGGGCCCGGTCCACACTGGCATATCCCCTACCCTGTTGAAACAGTTCTAAAGCCTGCTATTACACGGGTTTATAGACTTGAAATTGGTTTTAGGACAATACCAAATACAAACCCAGCAAGGTATAGGATGGTGCCAAAAGAGTCTTATATGCTTACAGGAGATGAAAACATTGTAAAAGCTGAGTTTATTGTACAATTTAAAATACGCGATCCAATAAAATTCCTTTTTAATGTTAAAAATCAGTTTACAACTGTTTTTAAAGCAGCTGAAGCAGCAATGCGTGAAATTATTGGGAAAACAGATATTGACTCTGTTTTAACAACAGGCAAAGATAGAATTCAGCAAGAGTGTAGAGACTTACTCCAAAAAATTATTGACAAATATGACGCTGGCATTTCAATATTAACAGTGCAGTTACAGGATGTTCATCCACCTGTGGAAGTTATAAATGCATTTAAAGATGTTGCAAGTGCCAAAGAAGATAAAGAGAGGTATATAAATGAAGCTCAAGGTTACAGAAATGATGTAATTCCAAAAGCAAAAGGAGAAGCAGCAAAAATCGTAAATGAGGCCCTTGCCTATAAGCAGGTGGTGATTAATAGAGCTCTTGGAGAAACCCAGCGGTTTTTACAAGTTTTAAAAGAGTATAATATGGCAAAAGATATTACCAAAAAGAGAATTTATATAGAAACTATGGAGCAAATTTTTAAACATTCAGATAAGGTGATTTTAGACAGGGAAGCAGCGAAAAAGATTTTCCCTCTTTTAGACCTTAAGAAAGGAGGGGGAAAATGAGAAATAAAAATATTATTATCCTGATTCTAATTATTATTGGTTTTTTCGCAATTAATGGCTTATTTTTTACAGTTGATCAAACACAGAAAGCCATTGTTCTGCAACTTGGAAAGCCTGTTAGAGAAATTAATAACCCTGGCCTGAATTACAAGCTTCCATTTATTCAAAATGTAATATTTTTTGATAACAGAGTTCTTGAATACGATTCAGCACCAGCTGAGATTCTAACACAGGATAAAAAGAATCTTGTTGTTGACAATTATGCAAAATGGCGTATTAAAGACCCATTAAAATTTTATGAAACTGTAAAAAATTACTATGGTGCACAGGAGCGGCTTGATGATATTATCTATTCAGAGCTAAGGGTTGTTCTTGGGAAACATACTTTGCAGGAAATAGTATCATTAAAAAGGTCTGAAATAATGACTTTTATTACAGAAAATTGCAATAAAATTGCAAAAAAATATGGAATAGAAGTTGTTGATGTTAGAATAAAACGTGCTGATCTTCCACCTGAAAATGAAAGACATGTTTATGATAGAATGAAAGCAGAAAGATATAGACAGGCAAAAAAATATCGTTCAGAAGGTATGGAGCAATCTCTAAGGATTAAATCTGAAACTGATAAAGAGAAAAATATTATTCTTTCTGAAGCTAAAAAGAAAGCAGAAATAATTAAAGGAGAAGGAGAAGCAAAAGCAATTGAAATATATGGTAAGGCTTTTTCTCAAGATAAAAGTTTCTATGAATTTTACAGAACCATGGAGGCTTATAAAGATTCTTTAACTAAGAAGAATAAGCTGATTTTAACACCTGAAAATGAATTTTTAAAATATCTTGATAATTATCAGGGAAATAAATGAAAATTTTCTATAATTTTTCAGATATTAACAGAAGTATTAAAAATCCAGTTGTTACAATTGGAAACTTTGATGGTGTTCATAAGGGCCATCAAAACATTTTTAAAACTATTATAAAAAGGGCAAAGGAGATTAGTGGAGAAAGTGTTATTATAACTTTTGAACCTCATCCTGTTAAGGTTTTTACTGAAGAGGAAAAATTATTTTTATTAACACCTTTAAAAAAAAAGATAAAATTAATTGAAAAATTTGGGATAGAAAATCTCATTGTTATAAATTTTGATAAAAAATTTGCCAACCTCACTCCAGAAGAATTTGTAAAAAATGTCCTTGTTACTAACCTTTGCTGTAAAGAGGTATTTGTTGGGTATAACTATTTTTTTGGGAAAAATAAAGAGGGTGATGTTGAGCTGCTTAGAAAGTTTGGAGAAAAATACAACTTTCAAGTAAAAATTTTAGAACCTTTTATTATTGACAATCAGGTTGTTAGTTCCACACTTTGTAGAAAATTAATATCCAGAGGAATGGTAAAAGAAGTTGCAAAATTTTTAGGTAGATACTATCTTGTTGAAGGCAAAGTTGTTCACGGTAAACATAGGGGCAATAAAATAGGTTTTCCCACTGCTAATTTAAAATCGCCAAATGAGGTTTATCCTAAAAATGGAGTTTATGCAGTCAAAATTGGCCTAAAAGGTAACATTTACAATGGTGCATGCAGCATAGGATTTAATCCCACTTTCAACAGTGAAAGTCTTACAGTGGAAGTGCATATATTTGATTTTAATAAAAATATTTACAATGAAACTTTGAAGGTTGTATTTATTGAAAGAATACGGGAGCCAATAAAATTCTCCTCTGTAAATCAGTTAATTAAGCAGATAGAAAAAGATATAGATAATTGCAAGAAAATTTTAGAAAAGGTTAAAATATCCTTTTCTCATCCGGAGTTTATATAATGTTAGCATTTGAAAAAATTGCTGAGCAAAAAATAACCCAATGGATAAAAGAGGAAGATTTTAGCAAAAATGAATTTTATGGCAAATATGTGGATAATAGCGAATATTTTAAAACTCCTGCTCAATTTAGAATTGCATTTCATATTTTAAAAAATTCAGGAGTATTGCCAAAAGAGTTTCAGATTAAAAATGAAATTTTAAACTTAAAAAAGCTTTTACTTGAAATAACTGAGGAAAACGAATTTTTTAAGCAATTAAGACGATTTAACAGCTTAATTGCTGAGTTTAATATTCTCTCAAAGAATAAGGCTAATTATTCAAACAATGAATTTTATTGTCAGAAATTAATGAAAAAGATTATGGGTTTTAATATTTATGAAAGAAAAAATAGCAATAGTGGTTTTAGGCTGCCCCAAAAATGAAGTTGATGCAGAGGTACTTGCTGGAGAATTTGCAAAAGAAGGTTTTATTTTAGAAAATAGTGTTGAATCTGCTGATATTGCAATTATTTTTACCTGTGCTTTTATTGAAGATGCTGTTAGTGAGGCAATTGACACCATACTTGCAATTAGTAAAATTAAATTCAGGGTTATTGTTGCTGGATGTCTTGTAAGCAGATATGGAAGAGAAAAATTAAAAGAATTACTACCAGAAGTAGAAGAGTTTTTTGATACTTACAATTATTTATCAATAATAGATTATCTCAAGAATAAACAATTTAATAGTAAAAAAAGATTTATTTACTCATCAAAAAATCAGAGGATTTTTTCATCTTCTTACTGCTATGTGAAAATATCAGAAGGTTGTATGAGAGGTTGCAGCTTTTGCACCATTCCTTTTATAAAAGGGAAGCTATTTTCCAGACAAATTTCAGACATTGTTACAGAGATAGAAAAAATTACAGATAATGGCATTTATGAAATTATCCTGGTTAGTCAAAACAGTGGTGATTATGGACGTGATTTAGATGATAAATCTAATTTAAAAAAATTGCTCAAAAAGATTTTGAAAATCTCAAACTTAAAATGGTTAAGATTACTTTATATTTATCCAAATGATATAGATGAAGAACTTCTTGAGTTAACAAAGCATGAAAAATTTTGTAATTATCTTGATATTCCTATTCAACATATTGACAATGATATTCTAAAGTCAATGAATAGAATAAGAAATGAAACTGAAATAAAAAAGACTCTTGAAAATATAAAAACTAATTACTCTGATATTTTTTTAAGAACAAGTGTAATTGTTGGGTATCCAGGAGAAAATGAAGAAAAATTTAATAAACTTCTAAAATTTCTACAGGAATTTAGGTTTTATAACCTTGGTTGCTTTAAATATTCAAAAGAGGAAAATACTTTAGCTGCCAGACTTGGAGAGCAGGTACCTGATGAAGTAAAAGAGGAGCGATACAATCTGATTATGGATTCTCAGAAAAAAATTGTTAAAGAAATCAACAATTCACTTATTGGCAAAACTTTTGAGGTTAATATTTCAGGTTATTATTCTGAATCTCAATTGCTTTTAGAAGGGAGGACAATGTTTCAATCACCAGACATAGATGGTATTACTTTAATTAATGAAGGAATAATTGAAAGTAGCGGTTTTTATCATGTAAAAATAACAGATTATGCTGATTATGACCTCATTGGTAAAATTGTTTGACAAATCTAATTTTATCTGCTAATTTCTCAAATCTCAAAGGAAAATAGCGGAGATTATTATGCACAAAAGTGAGAGAGAAATAAGCATTACTCTTGAAAATTACATTAAAAAAATAGGAGAATTATCTTTAAAAAATAGAGAAGTTAGAGTCAAGGATATTGCTGATGCTCTTAATGTCAAATTATCCACTGTAACTTCTGCTTTAAAAATTTTATCTGAAAAAGGCTACATTAATTATAAGCCGTACAAACCTATTACTCTAACAGAAGAAGGAGAGAAAATAGCTCATGATCTTATTAATAAAAAAGAGATTTTAACAAGTTTTTTTGAAGAGATACTTGATATATCTGAGGAAGATGCAGGTAAGCTTGCATGTGAAATGGAGCATACTATTTCAAAAGAAAATCTTGAGAAATTTAAAAACTTTCTGGTATTTATTGATAGTTGCCCTTTTGGTGGAATGGATTTGAAAAATAAATTCAGGAAATTCAGGAATTTTAACATATTTGACAAAAATTATCAAAAAAATTGCCAGGAGTGTATAAATCAATTTCTTGAAAATTGCCCTGACAACACAAAGTTAAACAGTAGTACAACCACTTTGAACAATATAAAAATAGGTGAACAAGCTGAAATTTTAAAAGTAAAAAAAAATCCCCTGCTTGCCAAAAGGTTTTGTGAAATGGGTGGTGTTGCAGGTACCATTGTTAGAGTTGAAAAGATTGCTCCACTTGGAGATCCAATTAGCATTAGATTAAAGGGGAGTGAAATTTCCATTAGAAAAGATGAAGCAGAAAATATTATTGTTAGAAAAATAAAAAAGGAGTCAAAATGAAAAGGCATGATGGCAGAAGCACAAATATGATTAGGCCAATGAAAATCACAAAGGATTATATAAAATATCCAGAAGGTTCTGTTTTAATAGAAATGGGTAATACAAAAGTTATCTGTAATGTATCTATTGAAGATAAAGTGCCCCCTTTTTTAAAAGGTCAAGGCACAGGCTGGATAACAGCAGAATATTCAATGCTACCACGCTCTACTGAAACACGTAAAATCAGAGATTCTGTAAAAGGGAAAATAGATGGTAGAAGCCAGGAGATTCAACGTTTAATTGGTCGTTCACTACGATCAGTTATAGATATGAGCAAACTTGGTGAAAAGACCCTTTGGATAGATTGTGATGTTATTCAGGCAGATGGTGGTACAAGAACTGCCTCAATTACAGGGAGCTTTGTTGCTCTATATCTTGCAATTTCCAAACTAAAATTAAAAGAAAATCCTATAAAAGATTTTGTATCAGCTATTAGTGTTGGCATTGTTAATGGTGTGCCAATGATAGATCTTGACTATATTGAAGATTCCAAAGCAGAAATTGATATGAATTTTGTTATTACAGGTAAAGGAGAATTTGTTGAAATTCAGGGGACTGGTGAAGAACGTCCATTTACACAGGAAGAATTTGAAATAATGAAAAATATGGCACTTAAAGGTGCAGAAAAGCTAAATGAGTTTCAGAAAAAAGTTTTAGGTCTTTAAATTAATATGGAAAAAGAAAAAATTATTTTTGCAACAGGAAATATTGGAAAATTAAAGGAATTAGAATTTCTTTTAAGTAAAAACAGGCTGAATATAAAGCTTTTATCCCTTAATGATTTACCTGCTAAGCCAGTAATTATTGAAAATGGCTCAACATTTATTGAAAATGCTATGATAAAAGCTGAAACTGTTTTCAACATGTATAAGCTTCCAGTAATTGCAGATGATTCTGGAATAATTGTAGAAGAATTAGGGGAGCCTGGTGTTTTATCAGCAAGGTACGCAGGTGAAAATGCATCAGATGAAGATAATAATAAAAAATTAATTAAAAAGGTAAAAAGTTTAAAAAATAAAAGAGCATACTTTGAATGTGCCCTTGTTTTTATTGATAAAAATGGTAAAATTTATAATTCAACAGAAAGATGTTATGGTGAAATTATTGATAAACCAAGAGGGAATAAAGGTTTTGGCTATGATCCTATATTTTTAATTCCTGAACTCAATAAAACAATGGCTGAGCTCGAGTTAAATGAGAAAAACAAAATAAGCCACAGAGGTAAAGCTTTTAAAAAACTTTTAAATATTCTAAGAGGTATATATGGATAAAATTTCTTTTGTTATACCTGTTTACAATGAAGAGGAGAGTCTTATACCTCTTTACGATGCAATTAAAAAAGTAGTTAATGAAAATGGCTATAATTATGAAATTGTGTTTGTTGATGATGGTAGTTATGACAATAGCCTTAATATTATGAAATCTTTACATGAAAATGATGCTAATGTAAAAGTAGTTGTTTTTCAGGAAAATAGAGGCCAGAGTGCTGCATTTGATGCAGGTTTTAAACATGCCACAGGTAGATATGTAGTTACTCTTGATGCTGATCTTCAAAATGACCCAGCAGATGTGCCTAAAATGATGGAGTATATGGATAGATTTGATGTTGTTTGCGGTTTCAGGGCTAAAAGGCAGGATAACTTTATCAGGAAAATAAGCTCAAAAATAGGTAATTTTATTCGAAATAAACTTACCAATGACAATATTATTGATACAGGTTGCTCTCTGAAAATTTTCAAAAAAGAATACCTTGATAAAATAAAAATGTTTAAAGGTATGCATAGATTTTTACCAACTCTATTAAAACTTGAAGGTGCCACTATTTTTCAAATAGAAGTTTCCCATCATCCAAGAAAATTTGGAGAATCTAAATATGGTCTTGGAATTAAAAAAAGAGCATTTACTGCATTATTAGACCTCTTTGCTGTAAGATGGATGATAAAAAGGCATATTAATTATAAAATTAAAGAGATAGTTAAATAGTTTTATAGTTTTGCTCATAGGCAAAATGTTCTTTATTAAATTATTTAATGCAACTTTCTACTTAAAATGACATTTGTAATATTCTTAGATTGTTGTTATTAAAGTATCTCTCAACTGTGAATTATGAACGTTAAACAGTGAAACTGGATAATACAAAATCAATCCTGAATCAAGAGATTTTTCGGGCTAACACCCTCAAAATGATAGCTTTTGGGGAAAATAGAAGCAGTTGTAAAAAAATTGCTGTTGGATTTTATTTTTGGTTTTGCATAAGAGCTTTGTGCTGCATCATTAGGGGATGCTAAAATTTTTATTTAATAACTACAAATTTTACTGTGCAAAGCTCTTTATTTTTAACTTTTAACTTTGAATTATGGAGATTGTATGAATATTAACAAAATTTGGCTTGCAATAGGTTTTTTTGGACAATTCCTCTTTGCAATGAGATTTATTGTTCAATGGATTGTTTCAGAAAAAAGGAAAGAAAGTGTTATTCCAATATATTTCTGGTATTTCAGCCTTGCTGGAGGTATGACTTTGCTAAGTTATGCAATCTATAGAAAAGATCCTGTATTTATTCTCGGCCAGGGACTTGGGTTATTTATCTATATTAGAAATTTAATGTTTATTCATGGAAAAAAATATAAAAAAAAAGAGGGAGAATAACTCCCTCTTTTTAAATTAGTCTATTCTTTAATATCGTGCATTACTCTTAAGCACTCATTAGCTTTCCTGATATCTTCTTCTGTAAGCTTATCCTGGGTAGCATTTGAAACCACAATATTAACTATCATGTTAAGTGGTGCAAGTATTAATGCAGAGCTTGTAGCTGGCATTACACCATGAGCACCAAAGAAAGGCACTTTGTTAATCCATCCAATCATGGCAATTATAGCACCAATAAGACCAACCAACGCACCTGCAAGAGCACCATATTTATTAGTTTTACCATACCAGACACCAAGAACCATAAGTGGGAATATTGATGACCCGGCAATAGCAAAAGCCATAGCAACTATTTGAGCAATAAGTGCAGGTGGATGAAGACCGGTAACAACAACTATAGCAACGAGAACCACTGTAAATACCCTTGCCATTTTAATTCTCTCAGCTTCTGTGGAGCTTGGCTTAAATACAGTAGCATACCAGTCGTGAGCAATAGCTGCAGCACCTGCAACCATGAGACCTGCAACTGTTGAAAGACCTGCTGCAAGTGCACCTGAAGCAAGATACCCCATAAATCCAAGACCAAGCCCTGCTTTTTCTGGTGCTGAAAGAATAATTATATCAGCAACTTTTTTCCCACCAGCAGGATTGAAGTAATGGCCTAATGCAGCATAAGCTGGAGATGACCAGTAAAGTAAACCAATAAAGAAAAGTCCCCAAACAACTGATTTTCTTGCTACATCTTCATCTTTAACTGTATAGAATCTAACAAGGATGTGTGG